>CAZSPS010000056.1:0-3428 GCA_964608875.1 uncultured Ectothiorhodospiraceae bacterium | reverse complement strand
CCGCTTCGTCGAGCGCGTCCTCGAGCCGCTCGTTGACCACCAGGTAGTCGAAGTCCCGGTAGTGCGAGAGCTCGCGCACCGCGTTGCCGATCCGCTCCGCGATGCTCGCCTCGTCGTCCTGCCCGCGCGCGCGCACGCGGCGCTCCAGCGCCTCCACGGACGGCGGCAGGATATGGATGGCGATCGCGCCGGGGTCGAGCCTTCGCACCTGCCCGGCCCCTTGCAGGTCGATCTCCAGCAGCACGTCGACCCCCTCGCGCCGCCGCTCCTCCACCCACCGGCGCGAGGTGCCGTAGCGGTGGCCGAACACCAGCGCGCTCTCCAGCATCTGCCCCTCGGCCTCGAGGCGCCGGAAGGCCGCCTCGTCCACGAAGAAGTACTCGCGTCCGTCGCGCTCGCCGGAGCGCGCCGGGCGCGTGGTGTGCGAGACGGACACCTGCAGCCCGTCCACCCGCTCCACGAGGCCGTGGACGAGGGAGGTCTTGCCGACCCCGGACGGGCCGGAGATCACGAACAAAAGGCCCGTACCGGTGCTTCGATTCCCGCTCACGCTCACGCTCACGCTGCCGCCGCTGCCGCCGCCGCCAAGCTATTCGATGTTCTGGACCTGCTCGCGCATCTGCTCGACGAGCACCTTCAAGTCGATCGACACCCGGCTCACCTCCGGGTCCACCGACTTCGAGCCGAGCGTGTTGGCCTCGCGCTGCATCTCCTGCATCAGGAAGTCGAGCCGCCGCCCGGCCGGAGCGTCGCCCGCGAGCGCGGCGCGCACTTCGGCGACGTGCGCGTCGAGGCGGTCCAGCTCCTCCGCCACGTCGCCGCGGCTCGCGAACAGCGCCAGCTCCTGGGCGAGCCGCTCCTCGTCGTCGAGTGCGGCGCGCGCCTCTTCGAGCCGGGCCAGCAGCCGCGCGCGGTACCGCTCGCGCACTTCCGGCAGCATGGCGCGCACGCGCGCCGCGATGGCCGCCACCTCGTCGCAGCGTCCGCCGACCAGGGAGCGCAGTTGCGCCCCCTCGCGTGCGCGGCCGGCGACGAGGCCGTCGAGCGCGCGCTCGAGCAGGGCGAGCACCGCTTCCCCGGCCGACTCCCGGTCGAAGCCGGGCGGCTCGACGACCCCCGGCCAGCGCAGGATGTCGAGGGCGGTGGGGCGTTCCAGGGGATGGCCCTTGTGCTCCACTTGATCCATGGCGGCCAGCAGCCGCTCCAGGACCGCGGAGTCCACGGCGAGGCCGCGGCCGTCGTCCGCGGCCCTTTGCAGGCGCAGGTGGCCCTCCACCTTGCCGCGCCGCACGCGCGCCGCGATGCGCTCGCGCACGGCCGGTTCGAGGGTCCGGAGCTCGTCCGGCAGCCGCACGCTCACGTCGAGGTAGCGATGGTTGACCGAGCGCAACTCCCACGCGGCGGTTCCCCATTCGGCATCGGTTTCCTCGCGCGCGAAGGCGGTCATGCTGTTGGTCATGGCGGGCGCGATGGTACCAGTATTGCCGGCCCGTGCCGGGCGCGGAGTATGATCGCGCACCGGCGCCGCCAGCCGCGAAGCGCGGGCGCACGCGGGCGCGGGCACGGGCACGGAACGGAGGACGGAGAAGCAGATGCACGAACGGCCGAGCGGGCGCCGCCCGGATGAGCTGCGGACGGTGCGCATGACGCGGCGCTTCACCCGCCACGCGGAGGGCTCGGTGCTGGTCGAGTTCGGCGACACCCGCGTCATCTGCACCGCCAGCGTGGAGCAGCGGGTGCCGCGCTTCCGCGTCGGGAGCGGCACGGGCTGGGTCACGGCGGAGTACGGCATGCTGCCCCGCTCGACCAGCCGGCGCATGTCCCGCGAGGCGGCGCGCGGGCGCCAGGGTGGGCGCACCCTGGAGATCCAGCGCCTCATCGGCCGCAGCCTTCGCGCCGTGGTCGATCTCGAGGCGCTCGGCGAACGCACCATCCAGAT
This sequence comes from uncultured Ectothiorhodospiraceae bacterium, assembly GCA_964608875.1. Lineage (GTDB taxonomy): Bacteria > Pseudomonadota > Gammaproteobacteria > HK1 > HK1 > JAJDXW01. Next base: position 1,489 of record CAZSPS010000056.1, on the reverse strand, counting down.
CGACTGCGACGTCATCCAGGCGGACGGCGGCACCCGCACCGCCGCCATCTCGGGCGCCTACGTGGCCCTCGCCGACGCGGTGGCGTCCCTGCGCGGCGACCTGCCCGAGACCGCCGCAGCCGCCGCCGGGCGCGGCCCCCTGCACGGTCAGGTGGCGGCGGTCTCGGTCGGCATCTGGCGCGGGCAGCCGGTGCTCGACCTCGACTACGCCGAGGACCGGGAGGCCGAGACGGACATGAACGTGGTGATGAACGACAACCGGGCGTTCGTGGAGCTTCAGGGCACGGCGGAAGGGCACGCCTTCCGCGCCGATGAGCTGGAGGCGATGCTCGCGCTCGCGCGCGCCGGGATCGAGCGCATCCTGGAAGTGCAGCGGACCGCCCTCGCCGGGTGAGCCGGACCCGCACCCTGGTCGCGGCCACCGGCAACGCGGGCAAGCTCGCCGAGCTCCGGCGCCTGCTCGCCGGGACCGGCTGGGAGGTGCTCTCGCAGTCCGATCTCGGGGTCGAGCCGGCGCCGGAAGACGGCCTTACGTTCGTCGAGAACGCGCTCGCCAAGGCGCGCCACGCGGCGGAGCGCACCGGACGGCCCGCCCTCGCCGACGACTCGGGGCTGGAGGTGGACGCCCTCGACGGGGCGCCGGGCGTGCACTCCGCCCGCTACGCGGGTCCCGGCGCCCCGGACGGCGCCAACAACGAGAAGCTGCTGCGCGCCCTCGCGGGAACGCCGGAGGGCGCGCGCGGGGCGCGCTTCCAGTGCGTCGTCGTGTTCCTGCGCCATCCGCGCGACCCCGTGCCGCTCATCGCCCAGGGGACGTGGGAGGGCAGGGTGCTCGCCGCGCCGCGCGGCGAGCGCGGCTTCGGCTACGACCCGCTCTTCCTCGACCTCGCGTCGGGGCGCACCGCGGCCGAGCTGCCCCCCGAGCGCAAGGACGCCGCGAGCCACCGCGGCCAGGCCCTGCGCGCCCTGCTCGCCGCCCTTCCCCCCGGCGATTCGCCTTCCGCCTGACGGCTCTGCGCCCGCGTGTCGGCGAAACGCCTACAAAAGTCGAGCCGCAGTCCTACAAAAGTCGAGCCGATTTCCTACGGTTTCCTCTGGCCCCGCTCCTGCCGGGCGGCTAGGGTGTCCGCCCATGGAGATGGACACCGCATCGAAGCGCCTGTTCGCGTTTCCGGCCATGGTCGGGCGCCTGATGTGCGCCGTCGCGCCCGAGCTCGTCCCGCACCTCGACTGTACCACCATGGCATCGCTCAACACCAACTGGGTCCGGCCCGAAGGCGGCAGCCGCACGACCGGCGTCCAGCGCCACGCCGACATGGTCTGGCGCATCCACTACGCCGACGACGATGTGCGCACGCTCTTGCTGCTGCTCGAGTTCCAGTCCAAGCCGAACCCCCGGATGGCGTATCGCGTGTCCGACTACCTCAACCTGCTCAAGGAGCACCTCCGGGGCCAGCGCCAGCTCGACTCCGACGGCAAGACGCGCTCG
>CAZSPS010000055.1:0-4757 GCA_964608875.1 uncultured Ectothiorhodospiraceae bacterium | reverse complement strand
CGCACGTCGGGTACGTGCGGCGGGTCCTGGTGGTCGAGGAGATGCTGGTCCAGGGCCAGGTGGGCCTCGACGGCCTGGAGGCGGAGCTGGCCGGCGCATCCCGGCCCGGCTTGGAGGCCGCCCATTCGGACTGAGGCCCTGATGGTCGGGAAGTCCGCCTGGATGCGGCGGGCAGGGGTTGCCTGCGCACTGCTGGCGGCGGCCTGGGCGCTGGCGCAGGGTCCGATGCCGGGCGCGGCCGCCGCCCCGGAGGCCGCTGCCGCCAACCACCCGCCTTCGCTGGTTTCCAACGCGGACGGCGGCTTGGTGACGGTTCGCGCGGGGGAGCGGGCCACGCTGGCCATCGAGGCCCTTGACCCGGACCTGGCCGCGGACGGCGGCTTCGAGCCGGTTTGGCTGGGCGCGGCGGCGGACGGGACGCTTCCCGAGTGGATTTCGGCGGAGGCTTGGTCCGCGGGGCCGTCGGCACGGCCGCGGCTGGAGCTGGCCATCGCGCCGCCCTTCGACGCAGCGCCTGGCCGTTACGCCATTCACGCGGGCGCCACGGACGCCCGCGGGCTCACCGCGCTCGGGACGTTCACGGTTGCCGTGACGGCGCCCCGGTGCGGCGGCCTGGAGGTCAACGAGGGCGGCCTGTGCCGGCGGTGCCCGGAGCACGCCGTCCCGAACGCCGCCCGCACTGACTGCGAGCCCTGCCCCTCCGGCACGGAGCGCCCGGTCGGCGCAACCTCGTGCGCGGCGTGCCCGACCGGGCTGGCGAGCGGTCCGGGCGAGGCGTGCGGCTGCGGGCCGGCGCGCGTGCTGGTCGATGGAACGTGCGTGGACTGCCCGCCGCACACGGAGCGCCTGGACGACGCCTGCGTGGCCTGTCCGCCGGGCAGCGGGCGCCCAGCCGGGGTGGATGCGTGCACGGGCTGCAAGCCGGGGTCAACAAGTCAGGGCAGGGCCGCTTGCGCAGCGGCCCCAGCCCCGTCCGTCGGCCTGTCGAAGAGGTCCGCGCCGGCGACGGCGCCCGACACGACGGCGTCCGCGTCCGGCCCCCTTCCGCCGAGGCCCGCCAGCGGGACGGACACGACCCCGCCGCGGATGGTGGCGGCCAATTACCTGGGCAGGACGGTGACGGTCACGGTGAGCGAGCCGGTGTGGACGGAGTCGCCGGCCTCGCCGAAGGACTTCGTGGTCCGCTCGAACCGCGTGTTCGCCGTGAGCCGGGTGGGCGTGGCGTCGCGGCGGGCGGACGCGGGCGTGACGATCACGCTGACGCTGGCCGAGGCGGTCACCGGCCCGGACGCGGTGCGGCTCAGCTACGACCTCAAGGGCGACTCCGCGCGGCGCCCGCGCGACGCCGCCGGCAACCGGATGGCCTTCCACACGGTCACCGCGGTGCCGCGGCGCACGCTCAAGGTGGGCTTCGCCGGCCTGTCCGACGGGCGGGTGGCGGAGGACGCGGGCGAGGTCGGCGTGACGCTCGCGCTGGACAACCCGCCGGGCTCGGGCAGCTACACGGGCTGCGGGCTGCGCCTGGCGGCGGGCGGCGCCGCCGTCGCCGCCGACGTCGAGTTCCCCGGCGCCGGGCAGGCGCTCAATCCCGGCAACGGCTGGCGCGCGGCCGCCGCGAAGCTCCTCAAGATCGTCGACGACGGCCTGGCGGAGGGCGACGAGGCGCTGGCGGTGGAGGCGCGCTGCACGGGCGGCGCGGCGGGCATGGACCCGGCGGCGCCGGGCCTGGTGTCCGAGCCGGCGACGGTGACGATCGCGGACGACGAGTCGCGCACGATCGCGCTGAGCGCGGCGCCGGCGAGCATCCCCGAGACGGCCGGCGCCACGCAGGTGACGGTGACGGCGACGCTGGACGGCGAGGCGACGGAGCAGCTCGATCTCGCCCTCGGGCTGTCGGACCTCCCGGACGGCACGACGGTGGCCGGGACGAGGCGCATCGCGATCGCCGCCGGGGCCACGAGCGGCTCGACCGCGCTGACGGTCACGCCGAAGGCGGACGCCGACGACGTCGACCAGTCCATCGCCATCGGCGCGACTCTGACGGGGTACGCGGTGACGGGCGCGGCGGTGACCATCGCGGAGCCGCCCCCGCCGCCGACGGTGGTGGCGAGCGTCGCCTCCAGGACGCTCGCCGAGGACGCGGGCAAGGTCAACGTCACGCTGACGCTGGGGAACCCGCCGCCGGCGGGCGCCTACACGGGCTGCCGGCTGCGGCTCGGCAAGGGCGGCGCGGCGGGGCGCCGGCGGACGTGACCTTCGCCAACCAGAAGAAGCTGACCAAGGAGAACGGCTGGACGGCGCAGGCGAAGCTCATGGCGGTGGTGGACGACGGGCTGGCCGAGGGCGACGAGGCGCTGGTGGTCGAGGGGCACTGCACGGGCAGCAAGCCGGGCACCGTGCCGGGCCACGCGGAACTCGCCTCGCAGCCGCTGACCCTGACCATCAAGGACAACGACGCGGCGCTTGCGCTGACGCTCTCGGCCAGCCCGGCCGTGATCGGCGAGACGCTCGGCAGGCAGGAGGTCGAGGTCACGGCCTCGGTGGACGCCGCGCCGCCGTCGCCGGTGGCGGTGAGCCTGAGCCTCGGGGCCGGCGCCTACGCGGTGGCCGGCACGAGGAGCGTCACCATCCCGGCGGGCGCCACGAGCGGCGCGACGACGCTGGCGTTCACGCCCAGGGACGACGGCAACACGGCCGACGACACGGTGAGCGTCGGCGGCTCGGCCCCCGGCCACGCGGTGACGGGCACGAGCCTCACGATCGCGGAGCCGGTGACGGTCGACGGGGTGGACCTGAGCGGTCTGGCGGTCGAACTCGGCGTCAGCCCGACGGCGATCCGGGAGGGAACCACCGGTGCGCACACCCTGGGCGCGACGCTCAAGGGGGTGAACGTGCCCAAGGTGGACGTGGCCATGACGCTCACGGTGGGCGGCACGGCGACCCAGGGCACGTCCCACGACTACACGCTGGCCGGCGCGGCGGGTTGGGAGAAGCTGACGGTGAAGGCCGGCGACGCCCACCTGGGCGCATCGACCCGGGTGACGGTGAAGGCGCTCGCGGACAGCGCCGACGAGGGCGCGGAGACGGTGACCTTCACGGTCGGCCGGGTGACCTGGGGAACGACCGCGGTGACGCTGAGGCAGCCGGCCGCGGCGGCGCTCACGATCACCGAGGCGTGGGAGAGGCCGAAGGCGCCCAAGGGGCTCGCCGCGCTGCCCGCGCCCGGCAACGAGACGCGCGGCCTGGACGTGAGCTGGAGGTCCGTGAGCGCCTCGCCCCCGGTGGACGGCTACGTGGTCCGCCACCGGGCGGTGGCGGACCCGCCCGCCGCGTGGACCGACGCCCAATTCCAGCCGGGCCTGGCGGCGGCGATCACGGGGCTCAATGCCGGCACGCGCCACGAGCTGCGCGTGTACGCGAGGAACGCCGCCGGCGACGGCGCGGAGTCGGGCAGCGTCTTCGTGTACACGGCGGACGGCGGCTGCCCGATGGCCGCGCCGTCGGTGGCGGCGGCGGCCGGCAAGCGTGCGGCGACGGACCTCGCGGTGTCCTGGACCGCGCCGGCGTGCGGCGCGACGGTGGCCGCCTACCGGGTGCGCTACCGGGAGGACCCGCTGGTGGAGAACGTCGAGAACGACTGGACGGAGATCGCGGCCACGGGGACGACGGCGACGGTGACCGGCCTGACCGCGGACACGGCCTACGTGGTGGCGGTGCGGGCCGTGGCCGCGGGCGGCGACAAGGGGCCCTGGTCGCCGAACGGCAAGGGGCGCACCGGGCTCGACACGCGGCTGCCGCCGCGCATGGCCGCGCCGGCGGTGGCGCCGCACGCCGTGGACGGGGCCTCCACCCTGGAGGCCACCTGGGCGCGGGTGACGTGGACGGACGGGAAGGACGTCGAGCACCCGATGACGGAGTACCAGCACCGGCACCGGCCCGGCGGCGGGGCCTGGACGGCGCCGACCGGGGCGAAGGCGGGCTCCTCCGAGGCGCCGGCGATGACGCGCTCCATCGCCGGGCTGCCGGCCGGCACGTGGCACGAGGTGCAGGTGCGGGCGGTGAACCGCATGGGCGGGGTGGCCCATCCCGGCAAGTGGTCGGAGCCGGGCCGGGGCCGCACCTGGGGCGCGCCGGACCGGGTGGAGGAGCCGGCGGCGTACCTGACGGGCTCCGCGGTGGAGGTGGTCTGGGAGGCGCCGCACGACGGCGGCTCCAGGATCACGGGCTACGACGTGGCGTACAAGGCGCAGGACTCCGGGAGCTGGACGACGCACCCGCACAAGGGCTGCGCCATGGGGACGTGCGCGACGGAGGCGTCGATCAAGGCGTTGGCGAGGAAGGTGCGCGTGCGCGCCGGGAACGCGCTCGGCACGGGCGAGTGGTCGCCGGCGGCCAAGGTGCAGTCGCGCAAGCTGCTGCGGCTGTCGTACGGCGTTGCGGCGGCGTCGGTGAACGAGGGCGAGTCGCTGCTGGTGACGGCGAGGCTCGACGGCGCCGCGGACCGGGCGGTCTCCGCGCCGGTGACGACGACGGGGGACGCGAAGGCGTTCCGCCTCGACGGCCTGCGCAGCGGCGCCGCCGCGTTCGGCCTCGGCGCCACGGAGCAGACGTTCACGTTCGCGGCGCTGCAGGACGCGAACGAGGACGACGAGAAGGTGACGCTCGGGTTCGGGACGCTGCCGGACGGGGTGCGCCTGAAGGCGCCCGCCTCGCTGACGGTGACCATCGACGACGACGAGGGCGGCAACGGCAGGCCG
>CAZSPS010000054.1:0-2605 GCA_964608875.1 uncultured Ectothiorhodospiraceae bacterium | reverse complement strand
GGGCGGGGTCCGGCCGCTAGAGCGGATCATGCCTGAACTTGCGCCCGGCGTTGCGGGCCGGTGCGCGCGCGGGTGTATCATGGCCCGCACCACCCGCTCCGGGGGTCCGGGGCTTCACGGCACGGGCAGGGCATGACGGCGGCGAGCGCGGCGCGCGGCGAGGCATCGTGGACCGGCGAGGTCCGCTGGAACGAGGACGGGCTCGCGCCCGCCGTCGTCCAGGACGCGGTGCGCGGCGACGTGCTCATGCTCGCCTGGATGAACCGCGAGAGCCTCGCGCTCACCTTGCGCGAGGGCCGTACCGTGTTCTGGTCGCGCTCGCGCGGCGCGCTGTGGCGCAAGGGGGAGACCTCGGGCCAGGTGCAGCGGGTGCGCGGCGTGCGGCTCGACTGCGACGGCGACGCCCTGCTGATCGCGGTGGAGCAGGAGGGCGGCGGCGCCTGCCACACCGGGCGCCGGAGCTGCTTCTTCCGGGAGCCGGACGCGGACGCGGACGGGACCGGGGTCGGGGACGGCGGCGGCAGCGGGTGGCGGGAGTCGCAGACCCCCGCGGCGGGTGCGCTCGCGGGGCTCGCGCGGCGGATCGAGGAGCGCAAGTCCGCCGATCCCGACACCTCCTGGACGGCGCACCTCTACGCCCAGGGTCTCGACGCGATCCTGAAGAAGGTAGGCGAGGAGGCGACCGAGACGGTGCTCGCGGCCAAGGGGGGCGAGCCGGACCGCGTGGTGGCGGAGACGGCCGACCTCTGGTTCCACCTCATGGTGATGCTTGCCAAGCTCGGGCTCGGCCCCGAAGATGTGCTGGGCGAGCTGGACCGCCGGGCCGGCCGGTCCGGGGTCGCGGAGAAGGCGGCGCGCGCGGCCGCGCATTGAACCCACACGGCGCATCGGCGCCACGGAGGCCGGTATGGGACTTGGCGGAATCAGTATCTGGCAGTTGCTGATCATCTTCGGGATCGTGCTGCTGCTCTTCGGCGGCAAGCGGCTGCGCTCCCTCGGCTCGGACCTGGGCACGGCGATCAAGGGCTTTCGCTCGTCGATCAAGGAGGAGGGCAGGAAGGCGGATGCGGACGACGCGGACCGCATCGAGCAGGCCGCGTCCGGCGGCAACGTGATCGACGGCGAGGCCGTGGACGTGGAGAAGACGCGCGACCGGGTGCAGTAAGCAGCCCGCGCGCGGGTCCCGGCCGGCCGGCCGCCGCTGCCGCCGCTGCCGTCGCGCCGCCGCCGCCGGGCGGTGAACCCATGTTCGAAATCGGATTCCAGGAACTCTTTCTGCTCGGCGTGATCGCGCTCCTGGTGGTCGGGCCGGAGCGCCTGCCGGCGCTCGCGCGCACGGTCGGCCTGTGGGTTGGCAAGGCGCAGCGCCTCGTCTCCCAGGTGCGCGCCGACGTGGAGCGCGAGCTGCATGCGGAGGAGCTGCGCCGCACGATGCGCGAGGACGCAGGGGTGGACGCCATCGCCGAGGTGCGAAAGGAGATGGAGGACCTGGCGGGCGGCTTCTCGCAGCCGGCCTTCGAGTCGCCGCCCCCGGAAGCGGCGAAGGAGGCGCCGCCGAAGACGCCCGCGGAGGTGGAAGCGGCGCCGGAATCCGAGCCGGAATCGGAGCCGGAGCTGGCGCTGGAGTTGGAACTGGAGCCCCCCGAGGAGGCTGCGCCGGAGCCGGAGCCGGAGTCGAAGATGCCTGCGGCAGCGGCGGCCGGCGGCGGAGCGGGCGGCGCGAACGGAGCGGACGGCGGGGCGGACCGGGCGGACGGAACGGCGTCCTCGTCCTCGTCCGCACCGCCGGCCGGGGACCGTGATGACCGAGCGGCAGCCTCCTGAGGCCGCCGGCCCCGCGGCCCCGGGCCGGGACGGCGAGGCGGCGAAGGGCGGCGGGGAGGGCGAAGAAAAGACGGAGATGACGCTCGTCGAGCACCTCGTCGAGCTCCGCACCCGCCTGCTGCGGGTGGTGTTGGCCATCCTCGCCGTGTTCGTGGTCTGCCTGCCCTTCGCCGACGAGCTCTACACCCTGCTCGCCCTCCCTCTCATCGAGCGCCTCCCCCAGGGCACGACGATGATCGCGACCGAGGTCGCCTCGCCCTTCCTCACCCCGTTCAAGCTCGCCCTCATCGCCGCCGTCATGCTCACCATCCCGGTGGCGCTGCACCAGGCATGGGGGTTCGTCGCGCCCGGGCTCTACCTCAAGGAGCGCCGCCTCGCCCTGCCCCTGCTGGTGAGCAGCACGGCGCTGTTCTTCATCGGCATGGCGTTCGCTTACTACCTCGTCTTCCCGCTCATGTTCCAGTTCTTCATCGGCTCCGCGCCCGAGGGGATCACCGTCGCCACCGACATCGGGCGCTATCTCGACTTCTGCATCAAGCTGTTCTTCGCGTTCGGGTTGGCCTTCGAGGTGCCGGTCGCGACCTTCCTCATCGTCTCCGCCGGGCTCGTCACGGTGGCGGACCTGCGCAAGAAGCGGGCCTACGTGATCCTGGGCGCGTTCGTGTTCGGGATGCTGCTCACCCCGCCCGACATGATCTCGCAGACCCTGCTGGCCCTGCCCATGTGGGTGCTGTTCGAGCTCGGGCTGGTGCTGTGCCGCTTCTACGTCAAGGAGCGGCCG
>CAZSPS010000053.1:0-7127 GCA_964608875.1 uncultured Ectothiorhodospiraceae bacterium | reverse complement strand
CGCCGCGGCGCGGCGCGCGCGCGGCCCGGCCGGCCCCCGGGGGAGAGTCGGGGGGAGAGTTGGCGCGGGGGCGGCAAGTGTGTTTAATGGCGGTTCGCCCCCACGGGGTGCGGCGGTCCCGAGACGGGGCCGCGCGCCCGGCCTCCGGCCCCGTGGGACGGGCGTGCGCCGGACTGCATGAGGGAAGGTGGACAAGTGCAAGAATCTCAATGGGAACAATGCCTTGCCCACCTCGAATCGGAGGTCTCCCAGCGCCAGTTCGACACCTTCCTGCGCCCCCTCCAGGTCCTCGCGAAGAAGGGGGAGCTGCGCCTGTTCGCACCCAACGAGTACGTCCGGGACGAGGTGGAGAAGCTCTACCGGGCGCACATCGAGCGCGCCGTCACGCTCGTCAACGGCGACCGGCCATGCCGGGTGAACCTGGAGGTGGGCTCGCGGCCGGAGCGGCGCCGCCCAAGGAAGCCCCCCGGCGCCGGCGCCAAGGCGAAGGACGCGGCGGATGCGGCGGGGGGCGGCAGGGCGCGCTCCGGCGATGCGGTCGGCGAACCGTTCTCGGCGGGCATCCGCTCGGAGTACAGCTTCGGCAACTTCATCGAGGGCAAGTCCAACCAGCTCGCGCGCGCCGCCGCGATGCGGGTCGCGGAGAACCCGGGCAGGGACTACAACCCCCTGCTCATCTACGGCGGCAACGGCCTCGGGAAGACGCATCTCCTGTACGCGATCGGCAACGCCATCGTCGCCGAGCGCCCGCGCGCGCACGTGGCGTACCTGCGCTCGGAGCGGTTCGTGGAGGACATGGTGGGCGCCATCCGCCACCACCAGATGGACCGGTTCAAGCAGCGCTACCGCTCCATCGAGGCCCTGCTCATCGACGACATCCAGTTCTTCGCCGGCAAGCAGCGCTCGCAGGAGGAGTTCTTCCACACCTTCGAGGCCCTGATGCAGAACGACCACCAGATCGTGCTGGTCTGCGACAAGCACCCGAAGGAGGTCGATCAGCTGGACAAGCGCCTCACCACCCGCTTCGAGTCGGGGATCTCGTTCGCCATCGAGCCGCCCGACCTGGAGACGCGGGCGGCCATCCTGATGTCGAAGGCGGCCGGCAGCCGCACCGACCTCCCGGACGACGTGGCGCTGTTCATCGCCCGGCAGCTCAAGTCGGACGTGCGCGAGCTCGAGTCGGCGCTGCGCCGGGTGATGCTGAGCGCGGACTTCCAGGCGAGGCCCATCACCATCGATCTCTGCCGCGAGGTCCTGCGCGACCTCCTGGCCATCCAGGACCGCCTCGTCACCATCGAGAACATCCAGAAGACGGTCGCGGAGTACTACAACCTGCGGGTGGCCGACCTCTGCTCGCGCACCCGCACCCGCTACGTCGCGCAGGCCCGGCAGCTCGCGATGTCGCTCGCGCGCGAGCTCACCAACCGAAGCTTCCCGGAGATCGGCAAGGCGTTCGGGGACCGGGACCACACCACCGTACTGCACGCCTGCCGCAAGATCGAGACGCTGCGCGGGGACCAGGGGCACCTCGACACGGACTACCGGAACCTCATGGGATCCCTGACCACATGACGGGGAACAAGGTGTGGATAAGCACTGGACGGCTCCGAGGGGCCGCGCACGTCCACAGCCTGTCCACAGCCCGCGCACCGTTCGCGGCGGGCCGTGCGAACCGCCATCGAAATCCTGCAAGTCGTTGATATAAAATACAAATCAGAGGCCGTCCACAGGCGGCCCGCACACTCGTAACCATCAAGACAAGAAAGGATTAAAAAATGAAGTTTCAATTGGACCGGGAGACGCTGCTCGGACGGTTACAGACCGTGGCCGGTGCGGTCGAGAGGAGGGAGAAGCTGCCCATCCTCGGCAACGTCAAGGTCGTGCTCGAAGGGGGCGTGCTCTCGCTGTCCGCGACCGACATGGAGCTCGAGCTGATCGCCGCGGCCAACGTCCCGGACGGCGAGGACGGCGAGACGACGGTGCCGGCGGTGAAGTGGATGGACATCTGCCGCACGCTGCCGGAAAACGCCGCAGTCGAGTTCACGTGCGACGAGAACCGGGCGCAGCTGCGTGCGGGACGGAGCCGGTTCGCCCTCAACACCCTGCCGGCCGCGGACTACCCGCCCATGGAACCGGTCGAGACGCAGGTCGACGTATCGCTCCCCAAGCAGGACCTCAAGCAGCTGATGGACCGCACCCAATTCGCCATGGCCAACCAGGACGTCCGTTTCTACCTCAACGGGCTCCTGTTCGAGTTCCAGGACCGCAAGCTGCGGGCGGTCGCGACCGACGGGCACCGGCTGGCGCAGGCCGAAGTCGAGCTCCCGGAGCCGGTCGGCGAGGAGATCCGCCAGTGCATCCTGCCCCGCAAGGGGGTCCAGGAGCTGTTGCGGCTGCTCCAGGGGAGTTCGGAGGGGGACGTGGGGCTCAAGCTCGGGCGAACGAGCCTGCAGGCCGTCATGGACGGGGTGACGTTCACCAGCCGCCTGTTGGAGGGGAAGTTCCCCGACTACAACCGGGTCATCCCGCGCGAGGATCAGTGCGACCGGCAGGTGGAAGCGGATCGGGAGCAGATGCGCCGCACCATCCAGCGGGCGGCCGTCCTCTCCAACGAGAAGCACCGTACCGTGCGCCTCTCGTTCACGGCCGAAACCCTCCACGTGGTGGCCAACAATACCGACCACGAGGAAGCGGAGGACGAGGTCGACGTCCAGTTCACGGGAGAGGCCCTGGACATCGGGTTCAACTCCGACTACCTGATCGACGCGCTGGGGGCGCTCCCGTCGGAGAGGGTGCTCGTGCGCATGAGCGATGCGAGCAGCAGCTGCCTCCTCACCCCGAAGGAAGACGACGGCTCCTGCCGCTATGTCGTGATGCCGATGCGCCTTTAGTCCCGGCCCGCCCGCGCGCCGGGCGAGCGGGATAGACGATGCGGCTTGCAAGTATCCGCATCCGGAACGTCCGGGCTCTGGCGGAGGTCGATGTCGAGCCCGGGCCGCGCATCAACGTCCTGGCCGGTCCGAACGGAAGCGGCAAGACGAGCTTCCTGGAAGCGGTCCACCTCCTGAGCCTCGGCCGGTCGTTCCGGACCCGCAGGGCGCGGGCGGTCATCCGGCACGGGGTCGATTCGCTGACCGTGTCCGGCAGGGTCCTCCCGGGTGGGGAAGCGGAGGACGGCGACGGCGACGGCGCGGAGACCCGGATCGGGATCGAGCGGGGCGCGACCCGCGCCCGCTTCCGGGTGGACGGGGAAGAGGTGCGCTCGGTGTCTTCGCTGGCGCGCCGCCTGCCGGCGATGGTGATCGCGCCCGAGGGCCTGAAGGCCCTGCTGGAGGGCAGCGAGCACCGGCGCCGCCTCCTGGACTGGACCCTGTTTCACGTGGAACCGAACTATCTCGGGGTCCTGCAGCGCTACGGGCACGTCCTGCGCCAGAGGAACGCACTGTTGCGCGAACCGCCGCGGGCGGGGGTCGGCCAGGAGCTCGATGCGTGGGAAGAGCAACTGGCGGACAGCGGGGAGCGCCTCGATTCGATGCGCCGGTTCCACATGGAGTCCGACACCATGCGCGGGACCGTGAGCCGGATGACGGAGGAGCTGTTGAGCGAGCCGGTCACGTGGGAGTACCGGTCTGGCTGGGAGCGCGGCGCGGACCTGCGCGAGCTGCTGGCGTCGCAGCGGGCGCGCGACCGGCAGGCGGGCTTCACCACCGCGGGGCCGCACCGGGCCGATCTCGTCTGGCGCCGCGACCCGAGCGGCGGCCTGGCGCGGGACAGCCTGTCGCGCGGGCAGGGCCGGCTGCTGGTGATGGCGTTCGAGATGGCGCAGGCCGCCTACGTGGTCGAATCCGCGGACACGCGCCCGGTCCTGCTGGTGGACGATCTCAGCACCGAGCTCGACGTCGAGAACATGCAACGCCTGCTGTCCCGGATCGCCGCCCTCGGGCTGCAGGTGTTCATCTCCTCCGTGCTCGAAGAGCTGACGACCCTGGTGCGGTCGTCGGGGGCCGCCCGGTTGTTCCACGTGAAACAGGGGGAGGTCCATGCGGGATAGTGCTATACTCCGGCTTTCAGGATGCGGAGTTCTCTTCCGGTGACCGAAACCGTAGACCAAGCGGCCTATAATGCCGAAAATATCAAGGTACTCAAAGGGTTAGAAGCCGTCCGCAAGCGTCCCGGGATGTTCATCGGGGACACCGACGACGGCACCGGGCTCCACCACATGGTGTTCGAGGCGGTCGACAACGCCATCGACGAGGCGTTGGCGGGATACTGCACCGCGATCGAGGTCACCATCCACGAAGGCGAGTCGGTCACGGTCGCGGACGACGGCCGCGGCATCCCGGTCGACGTCCACCAGGAAGAGGGGCGCTCGGCGGCCGAGGTCATCATGACCGTGCTCCACGCCGGCGGGAAGTTCGACGAGAACGCCTATAAGGTGTCGGGGGGGCTGCACGGGGTCGGCATCTCCGTCGTCAACGCCCTGTCGGAGGAGCTGCGCCTTCGCATCTGGCGGGACGGGAAGGCCCACCTGCAGGAGTACCGGCACGGCGAGCCGCAGACCCCCCTGCAGGTGTTGGAGGACACGGACCGCACCGGCACCGAGCTCTGGTTCAAGCCGAGCGGCGGGACGTTCGGCGCCATCGAGTTCCACTTCGAGATCCTGGCCCAGCGCCTGCGCGAGCTGGCGTTCCTGAACTCGGGGGTCCGCATCGCCCTCGTGGACGAGCGCGCCGGGCGCCGCGACGTATACGAGTACGACGGCGGCATCCGCGCGTTCGTGGAGCACCTGAACCGCCACAAGACTCCCCTCAACCCCACGGTGTGCTTCCTCTCCGCCGAGCGCGACGGCTACGGGGTGGATGCGGCCCTGCAGTGGAACGACGGCTACCAGGAAAACGTGATCTGCTTCACCAACAACATCCCGCAGCGCGACGGCGGCACCCATCTGGCGGGCCTGCGGGCGGCCATCACCCGCACCCTCAACCAGTACATGGACGCCAACGGCATCGCGGAGAAGGCCAAGGTGACCCCGACCGGCGACGACATGCGCGAGGGCCTCGCCGCCGTGCTCTCGGTGAAGGTGCCGGACCCGAAGTTCTCCTCCCAGACGAAGGACAAGCTGGTCTCGTCCGAGGTGAGGGCGGTGGTCGAGTCGAGCGTGGCGGAGAAGCTCTCGGAGTTCCTGGCCGAGCGCCCGCAGGAGGCCCGCGCGGTGGCGCAGAAGATCGTGGACGCGGCCCGCGCCCGCGAAGCGGCCCGCCGCGCGCGCGAGATGACCCGCCGCAAGACCGCGCTCGACGTGGCCGGTCTGCCCGGCAAGCTGGCCGACTGCCAGGAGAAGGACCCGGCGAACTCCGAGCTGTTCATCGTCGAGGGGGACTCCGCCGGCGGCTCGGCCAAGCAGGGGCGGGACCGGCGCAACCAGGCCATCCTGCCTCTCAAGGGCAAGATCCTGAACGTGGAGAAGGCCCCCTTCGACAAGATGCTGGCCTCGGCCGAGGTGGGGACCCTCATCACCGCCCTCGGCTGCGGCATCGGCCGCGAGGAGTACGACCCCGCCAAGCTGCGCTACCACCGCCTCATCCTGATGACCGACGCGGACGTGGACGGCTCCCACATCCGCACCCTGCTGCTGACCTTCATGTACCGGCAGATGAGGGAACTCATTGAAAAAGGTCATGTTTTTATCGCCCAACCGCCCCTCTACAAGGCCAAGGCGGGCAAGCGCGAGCGTTACGTGAAGGACGACGCCGAGCTCGACGGCTACCTGATGGAGCTCGGTCTCGCGGACGCCGAGGTGCACCCGGGCAAGGGCGCCGACGGCGCGTTCGGCAAGGGCAACGGCGCCGGGAAGCCGGCGGGCGCCGTCGCTCCCGAGCGGCTCGCGGAGACGGCCGGCGACTACCTCAAGGTGTCCGCCATCCGCACGCGGGTCGGGCGGCTCCTGTTCCCGGAGGTGGTGGAGGCCCTCGGGCGCCTGCCGCGGCTCGCGCACGAGGCGCTGGAAGACGCGGACGCGCGCCGGCGCTGGTTCGCGGACCTCGAGCAGAGCCTCAACGGCGGCGAGGACGGCGACGCGCGCTACCGCGTGCGGGTGGAGGCGAACGCCGTGAGCGGGTTCACCGCCTTCATCAGCGCGCGGCAGCACGGGGTGGACGTGGAGCGCGAGCTGCTCGGCGACTTCTTCCGCTCCTCCGACTACCGCACCCTGGTGCAGCTGTCGCAGGGCCTGAATGCCTCCCTCGGCGAGGGCGCCTTCGTGCGGCGCGGCGAGCGGCGCAAGAGCGTGCCCCACCTCGCCGCCGCCTTCGACTGGCTGATGTCCGAGGCGCAGCGCGGCCTCAGCATCCAGCGCTACAAGGGGCTCGGCGAGATGAACCCCGACCAGCTCTGGGAGACGACGATGGACCCGGCGCGCCGCCGGCTGGTCGAGGTCCGGATCGAAGACGCGATGGCCGCGGACGACCTCTTCACCACCCTCATGGGAGACCAGGTCGAGCCGCGCCGCGACTTCATCGAGTCGAACGCCCTGTCCGTCTCCAACCTCGACGCCTGACCCGGCGCGGGCGGCGGTCAGTCGTCGAGGGGGGTGCGGGCGCAGCACCACACCTCGACCCGCTCCACCCCGCGCGCGCGCAGCGCCCTCGCCAGCGCGGACGCCGTGGCCCCGGTGGTCAGCACGTCGTCTACGATCGCGACCCGGGACCGGTCCGGCGGCCAGCGATGCACGGTGAACACGCCCGCGACGTTCGCGAACCGCGCCGCCGCGCTCTTCGCCCGCGCCTGCGGCGGGGAGTGGCGGCGGGCGATGCGCACCCCGCGCGCCCGCCGCGCCCCCAGCTCGCGGCGCACCACGGCGGCCAGCTCGTCCGCGTGGTTGAATCCCCGGTGCACGAGCCGCCGCGTGGACAGCGGCAGCCCGATCACCGTGTCCGGCGGCGGCGGCCCGTCCTCGAGCCGGGCCGCCACCTCGCGCGCGAGGAGCCGGCCGAGGGCGGCGGCGGCGGCGAGGTCGCGCCGGTACTTCATGCGGTGGATGAGGCCGCTCAGGGGCGGCGCGAACCGCCAGGGCGCGACCACCCGCTCGAAGGGAGGCGGGCGCGCGAGGCAGGCGGGGCACGGGCCGC
>CAZSPS010000052.1:0-5479 GCA_964608875.1 uncultured Ectothiorhodospiraceae bacterium | reverse complement strand
CGTGTCGGAGCAGAACCTGCTGCTCGAGGACGACCCGAAGCCGGTGGACCACCCCCTCATCGGGGATACGTTCTGCGCGCTCGAGGACGGCGCCTACGTGCTCGACCCCCTCGCGCGGCACTGACCGGGCCGCGCCGGGCGGGCGGCGCCCGTCTCAGGCGATGCGTTCGCCGCTCGCCTTGTCGAAGACGTGCACCCGCGAGCTTTCCGCCGAGAAGGCGAGACGCTCGCCCTTCCCGGCCGCCGGCGGACGCTCCATCTTGACGATCAGCTCCAGTGCGTCGCCCGCCAGGAGGTGCACGAGCGCGTACTCGCCGAGATGCTCCACGAGCTCCAGCCTAGCCCGGATGAGCGCGTCCTCCGGGCCGCAGGCGCGCAGGTGCTCGGGGCGGATGCCGACGACGGCGGCCTCGGGGTCGAGGGACTTCAGCGGCTCCGGGGCGGTATCGGCGAGGTCGCCGGGCGACAGCAGGTTCATCTTCGGCGAACCGATGAACTGCGCCGTGAACGTATTCTGCGGCCTTTCGTAGAGCTCGACGGGCGATCCGATCTGCTCGACCCTGCCCTCGCGCAGGACCACGATGCGGTCGGCCAGCGTCATGGCTTCGACCTGGTCGTGCGTCACGTAGATCATGGTCGCGCCGAGGCGCTCGTGCAGCCGCGCGATCTCGAGCCGCGTATGGACGCGGAGCGCCGCGTCGAGGTTGGACAGGGGCTCGTCGAACAGGAACACCTCCGGCTCGCGCACGATGGCCCGCCCGATGGCGACCCGCTGGCGCTGTCCGCCGGAAAGGGCGCGCGGCGAACGGTCCAGGAACTCCGCGATGTGCAGCACCTCGGCGGCGGCGCGCACCCGGCGGTCGATCTCCTCGCGCGGCGTCTTCGCCTGTTCGAGCCCGAACGCCATGTTCCGGTAGACGGTCATGTGCGGATAGAGGGCGTAGCTCTGGAACACCATGGCGACGCCGCGCTTGGAGGGCGCCACCTCGTTGACCACCGCCGCGCCGATGCGGATGCGCCCGCCGCCGACGTCCTCGAGGCCGGCGATCATGCGCAGCAAGGTGGACTTGCCGCAGCCCGACGGCCCCACGAACACCACGAACTCGCCGTCGGCCGCCTCGAGGCTCACGTCGCGCACCACCTCGGTGTCGCCGTAGGACTTCGAGACGTTCTCCAGGATTACGCCGGCCATCGTTCCTCCATCCTCCCGATCGCGCCGACGACCCCCGGCGCGAACTCGGGCCAGGTGTCCGGCAGCTCGCCCCAGAGCAGCCGCAGGCGGGCGAACGCCTCCTCGCGTCCGCGTTCCAGCAAGGGTTGCAGCAGGGCCCGGTTGGGCTCGTGGTAGGCCACCCGCGTGCGGCCGGCCGCGGCGCGCCGCGCGAACACGTACCAGGCGGCGATGCAGTCGTAGCCGAAGGCCGGCGGGATGCCCCGCTCGAGACAGCTCGCCAGCGTCGGACGGACGAAGATCGTGAACTTGGAGAAGCCGTCCATGCAGATCCGCTCGAGCGAGTCGGCGATCGATGCGTTGCCGAAACGCTCGGCCACCTTCTCGCTGTAGGCGAGCTTGTCGAACGGGAGGTCGATGGCGAGGCCGGGGAGGATCTCCCGCGCCGTCCAGCCGTCGAAGTGCGGGCGGAGCTCGGGGTCGCGCATGGCCTCGTCGAACGTCGTGTGCCCGGCGAGCGCCCCCAGGTACGCGAGGCCCACGTGACCGCCGTTCAGGATGCGGATCTTGGCCTCTTCGTAGGGGCCGACGTCGTCGACCGCCTCGACCCCCACCCGCGCCAGGCCGGCCAGCGGGCCGGCCCGGCCGCGCTCCAGCACCCACTGGCGGTAGTCCTCGCCGTGCACGGGGCCGTGGGTCCACGCCGGGAAGCGCTCGCCGACCTCCTTCGCCAGCGCCTCGGTCGGGCGCGGCGTGATGCGATCGACCATCGAGCAGGGGAAGGCGGCGTTGGCGCGCACCCAGGACGCGAGCTCCCGCCGCCCCGCGTGCTCGAGGTAGGCGAGGAAGTTCGCCTCCAGCATGCGGCCGTTCGAGCGGATGTTGTCGCAGCACGCGACGACCAGCGGCTCGCCGGTTTCGGCGGCGCGGCGTTCCAGCGCGTTCGCCAGGTAGGCGTAGACCGTCCGCGGCGCGCCGCCCGCGAGCTCCTCGGCGACGGCCGGATCGTCGCGGTTCAGGCCGCCCCGCTCGTCCAGGTAATAGCCGCTCTCGGTCACCGTGACGGTGACGGCGCGCACCCCCGGCCGGGCGACGAGGCGCTCCGCCGCTTCGGGGTCGGCCGGCCAGTCGGCGAACTCGAGGTGCGGGCGCACGAGACGGAAGCGCACGCCGCCGTCCGGCGCCATGGTCTTCAGCACGTAGCCGCCTTCGGCGCGCGCGGACTGCGCGAAGGCCTCGGCCTCGGTGCGGCGCAGGTTGACCGCGGCGATGCCCCAGCCGAGGTCGCCCGTGGCCTCCATGTAGTCGTCGATGTACACCGCCTGGTGCGCCCGGTGGAAGGCGCCGTAGCCGAGGTGCACGACCCCCGGGCGGCACTCGGCGCGGTCGTAGGCGGTGGCGTGGAGCGGCGGGCTCACTTCACCGCCCCCAGGGTCAGCCCCTGCACCAGCTGCTTCTGCGTGAACCAGCCGAAGACCACGATGGGGGCGCACGCCAGCGTCGAGACCGCCGACAGCTTCGCCCAGAAGAGGCCCTCGGGGCTCGAGAACGAGGCCACCAGCGCGACCAGGGTCCCCGCGTCCGACGAGGTGAGGTTGATCGACCAGAACGCCTCGTTCCACAGCAGCACGATCGAGAGCAGCGAGGTGGAGGCGATCCCGCCCCAGGCGAGCGGCAGCACGACCTGGACGATCTCGCCGAAGGTGGAGGCGCCGTCCATGCGGCTCGCCTCGAGGATCTCCTTCGGGATCTCGCGGAAGTAGTTGAACAGCAGCATCACGATGATCGGCAGGTTGATGAGCGCGAAGATGACGATCAGGGCGAAGCGGGTATCCAGCAGCCCCAGCTTCTGGCAGATGAGGTAGATCGGCATGAGGACGCCGACCGCGGGCAGCATCTTGGTCGACAGCATCCACAGCAGGAGGTCCTTGGTCCGCCGCCCCGGATGGAAGGCCATGGCGTAGGCCGCCGGGATCGCGATCAGCATCGCAAGGGCGGTGCCGCCGACGCTGGTCGCCACCGAATTCAACGCATAGCGGAAATAGTCCGTGCGCTCTTCGATCAGCGTGAAGTTCTCGAGCGTCGGCTCGAAGAACAGGGTCGGGGGGACGGCGATGGCCTCGAGCTCGGTCTTGAAGCTGGTGAGCACCATCCAGAAGATCGGGAAGAAGAAGAGGCACGCGACCAGCCAGGCGGCCACGGCGGCCGCGAGGTTGCGCAGGTCTTCGCGGCGCCTGTCCGTCATGCCCTCACACCGCCAGGTTCTTGCCGATCAGCCGCACCAGGAAGATGGCGACGACGTTGGCGAGGACGACGGCGAACACCCCGCCCGCGGAGGCGACGCCGACGTCGAACCCCTGCAGCGCCTGGCCGAAGATGAGGTAGGCGAGGTTGGTCGATCTCGTGCCCGGACCGCCTCCGGTGGTCACGAAGATCTCGGCGAAGATGGTCAGGTGGAAGATGGTCTGGATCATCAGCACGATGGCGATGGGACGGGCCAGGTGCGGCAGGACCAGGTGTCGGAACCGCGCCCGGAAGCCCGCCCCGTCGAGCAGGGCCGCCTCGCGCTGCTCGCGGTCGAGGCTCTGCAGCGAAGTCATGAAGATGAGGGCGGCGAACGGGGTCCACTGCCAGCTCACCATGACGACGATCGAGAACAGCGGGTAATGCGACAGCCAGTCGACCGGCTCGGCCCCCACGGCGTGGGCCGCCACCGCCGAGAGCCCGTAGATCGGGTTCATCATCATGTTCTTCCACAGGAGCGCGTTGACCGTCGGCATGATGAAGAACGGCGAGATCAGCATCACCCGCACGATGCCGCGCCCCCGGAACGGCCGGTCGATGAGGACCGCGATCGCGAGGCCGAGGGCCACCGTGATCGCCAGCACCGAGCCGACCAGGACGAGGGTATTGAGGATGGCGGGCCAGAAGGCGGGGTCGGTGTAGAAGAACTCGTAGTTCGACCAGCCGACGAAGCCCGAGCGCTCGGGATAGAGGAGGTGGTAGCGGATGGTCGAGAAGTAGATGGTCATGCCGAGCGGAACGAGCATCCACAGCAGCAGGACGGCGACGCTCGGCGCCTGCAGCCATCGCGCGAGGGCGGTATTCATGCGTCCGCCGAGCGGCGCCCCGCGGACCGGGGAGCGGGAGGGCTCCCGCCCGCTCCCCGGCCGTTCGCATCGGCGCCGGCGGCCGGTATCAGTAGTAGCCGGCCTTGCGCATCTCGCGGTCCGCGGCGGCCTGCGAGTTGGCGAGCGCCTCCTCGACCGAGATGTCGCCCGCCAGCGCGGCCGTCATCTGCTTGCCGACCGCGATGCCGATGGCCTGGAACTCCGGGATCGCCGCGAACTGGACCCCGACGTAGGGGGACGGGTTCATGGTGGAGTCGTTCGGATTGGCCGACAGGATCGCCTTCAGCTCCGCCTCGTCGAACGTCGCCGCCGCCTGGAACTTCGGGTTGTCGTAGGTGGACTGGCGCGTGCCGGTGGGCACGTTGCCCCAACCGTTGCGGGACGCCACCAGCTCGATGTACGCCTTCGAGGTGGCCCACTCGACGAACTTCTTGGCGTCGCCGGCCTGCTTGGTGCCGGCGGGAACGGCGAGCGCCCACGCCCACAGCCAGTTGGCGCCCTTCTTCGTCGCCTTGTAGGGCGCCTGGGCGAAGGCCATCTTGTCGGCGACCTTGGACTGGCCCGGATCGGTCACGAAGGAAGCGGCGATGGTGGCGTCGATCCACATGCCGCACTTGCCCTCGTTCATGAGCGCGAGGATCTCGTTGAACGAGTTGGCTTCCGAACCCGGAGGCCCGTACCGGGTCAGCAGGTCCACGTAGAAGGTGACGGCCTCCTTCCAGGCGGCGCTGTCGAGGGCCGGGGTCCAGTCCATGTTGAACCACTGGGCGCCGAAGGAGTTGGCCATGGTCGTGATGAAGGCCGTGTTGTCGCCCCAGCCGGGCTTGCCGCGCAAGCACACGCCGTACACCCCGGCGTCCTTGTCGGTGATCGCCGCCGCCACCTTGCGGACGTGCTCCCAGGAGGGGTTGTCCTCGATGGTCATGCCCGCGGCGTCGACCAGGTCCTTGCGGTACATGATCATCGAGCTCTCGCCGTAGAACGGCGCCGCGTACAGGGTGCCTTCGTGGCTGAGGCCGCCGCGCATGGCCGGCAGGATGTCGTCCACGTCGTAGGCGGCGCCGAAGTCGAGCGCCTCGAGCCAGCCGCGCGCGCCCCAGATCGGGGCCTCGTACATGCCGATGGTCATGACGTCGAACTGGCCGCCCTTGGTCGTGATGTCGGTGGTGACCCGCTG
>CAZSPS010000051.1:0-1786 GCA_964608875.1 uncultured Ectothiorhodospiraceae bacterium | reverse complement strand
GCACGAAGCGGTGCAGGCCCGATTCGAGCGCCGCGTACTCGATGGACAGCTCGCGCGGGATGAGGCGGTAGGACTTCTCGAGCCGCAGCGAGTCCATGGCCCGGATCCCGAACGGGCGGAGGTCGAGGCCGCGCTCGCGCGCCGACTCCATGAGCAGGTCGAAGAGGTAGTTCTGCATCTCGATGGGGTGGTGCAGCTCCCACCCGAGCTCGCCGACGAAGTTCAAGCGAAGCGCGCGCGCGTGCGCGCTTCCGAGATCGATGGTGCGCCCGCTCAGCCACGGGAAGTCGCCGTCCGCGAGCGATGCGTCGGTGAGGGGCTGGAGCAGCTCGCGCGACTTCGGCCCCGCCACCACGAACACCCCGTAGCGCGTGGTGACCGGCTCGAAATGTACGCCCCCCGCCGGCAGCGCCCGCCGCAGCGTGTCGAAGTCGTGACGCTCGTACGCCCCCGCCGACACCAGGTAGAACCGGTCCGCCGCCTCGCGCCACACCGTGAACTCCGAGCGCACTCCCCCATTAGCCGACAGCAGGTGGCAGAGCCCGATGCGCCCGTCGCGCCCCGGCAGCCGGTTCGCCATCAGCCCCTCCAGCCACTCCGCCGCCCCCGGCCCCGACACCTCGCACTTGGCGAACGCGGTCATGTCGAGCAGCCCCACGTGCTCGTGCACGTGGCGGCACTCCGCCCCCACGTGCTCGAAGTAGTTGGTGCGCCGGAAGCTCCACACGTCCTTCGCCTCCACCCCGGCGGGCGCGAACCAGTTGGGGCGCTCCCACCCGTACACCTGCCCGAACACCGCCCCCAGCGCCTGCATGCGCGCGTAGCACGGCGACTGCTTCAGGGGCCGCCCGGCCGGGCGCTCCTCGTCCGGATAGTGCACGGTGAAGACGTTCGCGTAGGCCTCCTCGTTCTTCGCCTTGAGGTAGCCGCGCGTCGCATACGGGCCGAAGCGCCGCGGGTCCACCCCCATCATGTCGATGGACGGCTCGCCCTCCACCATCCACTCCGCAAGCTGCCAGCCCGCGCCGCCCGCCGCGGTGACCCCGAAGCTGTGGCCCTCGTTGAGCCAGAAGCGGGGCACGTCCCAGGCGGGGCCGATGAGGGGGCTGCCGTCGGGGGTGTAGGCGATGGGGCCGTTCACGGTCTGCTTGATGCCCGCCTCGCCGAACGCCGGCACCCGCCGGATGACCGCTTCGATGTGCGGTTCGAGGCGGTCGAGGTCCTCGGGGAAGAGGTCGTTCTCGAAGTCCTCGGGCGGGCCGTCCACGAAGCACGCGGGCGCGCCGCGCTCGTAGGGGCCGAGCAGCAGCCCGCCCCGCTCCTCGCGCAGGTAGTACGAGGCGTCGGACTCGCGCAGCACGCCCATCTCGGGCAGCCCCGCCTCGTGGCGCGCCACGATCTCGGGGTGCGGCTCGGTCACGATGTACTGGTGCTCGACCGGGATCACGGGCACGTCCAGGCCGACCATGGCGCCGGTCTGACGGGCGTGGTTGCCGGTCGCGCTCACCACGTGCTCGCACACGATGTCGCCGCGGTCGGTGCGCACCCGCCACTCCCCGCCGGGGGTGCGCTCGATGGCCGTGACGCGCGTGCGACGGTAGATCTCCGCCCCGCGCGCGCGCGCGCCGCGGGCGAAGGCCTGGGTGAGGTCGGCGGGCTGGATGTAGCCGTCCTCGGGGTGCACGATGGCTCCCACCAGCCCCTCCACGTTGCAAAGCGGCCACAGCTCCTTCACCTCGTCCGGGGTCAGGAACTCGACCCGCACCCCGATGGTGCGCGCCACCCC
>CAZSPS010000050.1:0-5924 GCA_964608875.1 uncultured Ectothiorhodospiraceae bacterium | reverse complement strand
CGCCTCAGGCCTCGGGGAGGCGGGCCGCGGGGTGGGGCTGCGTCTCGCAGGCGCCCAGCACCGCCTGGTCGAAATCCACGAGGGCGCCGGTCATCATCCCCGACTCGTCCGAGCACAGGAAGGCGGCGGCGCGCGCCACCTCGCCGGTCTTCAGCAGCCGGCCGAAGGGCTGGCGCGCCTCGGCCTGCGCCAGCCAGCCGTCGCCGGCGCCGTGGAACTTCTTCTGGATCGCGTCCTCGGCCGGGGTGTCCATCCACCCGATGTTGAGGCCGTTGACCCGGATGCGGTCCGGCATCAGGGAGAACGCGGCGTTGCGGGTCAGGGTGGCGAGGGCGCCCTTGGAGGCGCTGTAGGCGCAGATGAACGGCTGGCCGCCGTGGCTCGACATGCTGAGGACGTTGACCACCGCCCCCGGCGTGCCCTCGCGGCGCATGACCTTGGCCGCGTCCTGGATGAGGAAGAAGGGCGCGCGCACGTTGATCGCGAAGATGCGGTCGAACAGCTCCCCGCTGGTGTCGAGGATGGTGCCGCGGTCCGTATTGGCGGCGCAGTTGACGAGCGCGTGCACGGACCCGAAGGCGCCGTCCGCCTCCGCCACCACCCGGCGGCAGTCGGCGAGGTTCGCGAGGTCGGCGGCGACGAAGCGGGTCCGGCAGCCGCCGGCCGAGAGCTCGCGCGCCACCGCCTCCCCCCGCTCCCGGTTGCGCCCGCAGACGACGATCCCCGCCGCGCCCCGCTCGGCGAAGAGGCGGGCGATGGCCTCGCCGAGACCCTGGGTGCCTCCGGTGACGATGGCATGGCGGCCTTCGAAGCTGGTATCGCTCATCTCGTCGCTCTCCCGTTGCAGCGTGTCCACGGTGCGCGGCCGCACCGGTCAGGACGGAAGGAAGCCCGCGAGGGGGTCCTCCCCGATGCCGAGCTGCCGCGCGAGGGCCGCGAGCTCCGGCGCGAGCGGCGCGCGCACCGTCACCCCGGGCAGCCCCTCGCCTTCGATCCGCACGCTCGCCGCGTGCAGGAAGAGCCGGCGCAGCCCTTCGCCCCGGAGACGGAGGTTGAGGGCGCGGTCGCCGTACTTCGGGTCCCCGGCCACCGGGTGGCCGAGCGCGGCGCAGTGCACCCGGATCTGGTGCGTGCGCCCGGTGCGCGGAGACGCTTGCAGCAGGGTCACCCCGGCGCCGTGGGCGAGCACGGCCACTTCGGTCACCGACTCCCGGCCGCCCTCGGCCGCCACCCGCACGACCCGCTCGCCGCCCGCCGCCCGGAGGCCCCGGTCCAGGGGCAGGCTCACCCGCCGGCGCCGGCGCACCCACCTGCCCCCCACGAGCACGGCGTAGCGCTTGCCGAGGGTGCGCGCGCGCAGGGCCGCATGCAGCGCCCGCAGCACGCTCCGGCGCTTGGCGACGACGAGGCAGCCGGAGGTGTCCCGGTCGAGCCGGTGCGCGAGCTCGAGGTAGTGCGCCTCGGGGCGGGACGCGCGCAGCAGCTCGATGACTCCGAACGACACCCCGCTCCCCCCGTGCACGGCCAGCCCCGCCGGCTTGTCCAGCACCAGCAGCCCCGCGTCCTCGTACAGGACGAGCCCCTCCAGGCGCTGCACGGGGAGCGCGCGCGCGGCCTTCGCGCCGCCGCCCTCCTCCGGGAGCTCCAGCGGCGGGATGCGCACCGCCTCGCCCGCCCGCAGGCGCCGGTGCGCGCGCACCCGCCCGCCGTCCACCCGCACCTCGCCCCGGCGGAGCAGCCGGTAGAGCCGGCTGCGGGGCACGGCCGGCAGCTCGGCGAAGAGGAAGTTGTCGAGCCGCCGCCCCTCGCTCTCCTCGTCCACGGCCACGTAGCGGGCGGGCGCGCGGCGGCTCCCGCCTTCCCCCGGCCCCGGCGGGGCGGCGCGCGAGCGCTCGGAATTGCGGGAGTCGGGCAACGCTGGTATAGTCCTCTGCGCTCCGGCGCGACAGCCGGAGCGGCGCGGCGGAAGCGACCGCCGCGATACTAGCGCACTTCGCCGGCCCGTGGTCGGAGCGGCGGGCGAAGGGAATGGAGAGGCGGCCGCCACCGGGCGGCGCCGGGCGAAATTCGAGCCGGAACCGGAGACCGGCCGGCCCGCGGCCAAGGGGCCGCGCGCCCAGAGCCCGAGGCTCCCGCGTCGCCGGGGATGCGATCCCCGCCGAAGCAGGTTTTCGGGCCGGTTTCCGGGGCCGGCGAGGCCGGACGCGCATGACCGGGCTGCGCCGGGCTTCCCCTCGCGGGAAGGCGGCGCGCCGCCGTCGCCGCGCCGGCCGGGGTCGACCGCGGCCCGCCCCCTCGGGCGGGCTCCGGAGTCTTGGCCTTCACCCGGAACGGGCGCGGCTCGGCCGCTCCGCTCCGCACGCCCCCGCCTCTCCCTCGATGCTCCGGCGGCATTGAAGGAAGGCCCTCCCAATGAAGCGAATGCTGATCAACGCGAAGCAGCCCGAAGAGTTGCGGGTTGCGCTGGTCGACGGACAGGACCTGGTCGACGTCGATATCGAAACCCCCTCGCGGGCGCAGAAGAAGTCCAACATCTACAAGGCCCGGGTCGTCCGGGTGGAGCCGAGCCTCGACGCCGCCTTCGTCGAGTACGGAGGCGGGCGCCACGGCTTCCTGCCGCTGAAGGAGGTGGCGCGGGAATACTTCCGCGACGGCGCCGACGGCGAGGGGCGCCAGTCCATCCAGGGCGCGCTCCGCAACGGCCAGGAGCTGGTCGTGCAGGTGGAGAAGGAGGAGCGCGGCAACAAGGGCGCCGCCCTCACCACCTTCATCAGCCTCGCCGGGCGCTACCTCGTGCTGATGCCGAACAACCCCGGCGCGGGCGGCATCTCGCGGCGGGTGGAGGGCGAGGAGCGCTCGGAGCTGCGCGAGGCGTTGAGCGGGCTCGAGCTCCCATCCGGGTTCGGCCTCATCGTGCGCACGGCCGGGGTCGGGCGCAGCGCGCGCGAGCTGCAGGCGGACGTCGACTACCTGCGGCAGGTGTGGGAGGCGGTCCGCAAGGCGGCCGACGAGCGCCCCGCCCCCTTCCTCGTCTACCGCGAGAGCAACATCGTCATCCGCGCCCTGCGGGACTACTTCCGGGACGACATCCAGGAGATCCTGGTCGACACCCCCGAGGTCTACGAGCAGGCGAGCGAGTTCATGGCCCTGGTGATGCCGGACAGCGCGCACCGGCTCAAGCTCTACCAGGACCGGGTGCCGCTGTTCAGCCGCTACCAGATCGAGAGCCGCATCGAGGCGGCCTTCGACCACACCATGCGGCTGCCGTCCGGCGGCTCGCTCGTCATCGACCATACCGAGGCGCTGGTGTCCATCGACATCAACTCCGCGCGCGCCACGCGCGGCTCGGACATTGAGCAGACCGCGCTGCAGACCAACCTCGAGGCGGCGGACGAGATCGCGCGCCAGCTGCGCGTGCGCGACATCGGCGGCCTCATCGTGATCGACTTCATCGACATGACCCCCGCGCGCCACCAGCGCGAGGTGGAGAACCGTCTGCGCGAAGCGTTGGAGTCGGACCGGGCGCGCATCCAGACCGGGCGCATCTCGCGCTTCGGGTTGCTCGAGATGTCCCGCCAGCGCCTGCGGCCGTCCCTGGGCGAGTCGAGCTACCAGGCGTGCCCGCGCTGCGACGGCCGCGGCTACGTCCGCAACGTCGAGTCGCTGGCGCTGTCCATCCTGCGCGTGCTGGCGGGCGAGGCGATGAAGGACCGCACCAGCCGCATCGTCGTCAACCTGCCGGTGGAGGCGGCGACCTACCTGCTGAACGAGAAGCGCGCCACGCTGCGGGAGATCGAGGAGCGCAGCCACGTCGACCTCCGCATCGTCCCCGACCCCGGCAAGATGTCGCCCGAGTACGCGATCGAGCGGGTGAGGACCGACGATGTGGGGCATCCCTCGAACCGCAAGGCGAGCTACGACCTCGTGACCCCGCCGGAGCCGGATGCCGCCGCCGCGGCCTCGGCCGCGCGGACGGCGCCGGAGTCCGAGCCCGCGGTGCGCCACCTGCCCCCGCCCGCGGCGCAGCCGAAGGCCGCGGAGGGGCGGAAAAAGAAGGGCGCGGGGGAGAAGCCGGGCCTGGTCCGCCGCCTCCTCGCCCCCTTGCTCGGCGGCGAAGCGGCGGAAGACGGGACCCCGGAGAGCGGGGAGACGGAGCGCGGCGCGGCCGACGCCGCGCCCGCGTCCGGCGCCGCCTCCTCCTCTTCTTCCTCCTCGCGGCGCAGACGCGGACGCGGCGGGCGCGGGCGCGGCGGCCGGCGGGCCTCGGAGTCCGGCCGCCAGGAAGGGGGCCGCCGCCCGCCGGAGCGGACGGACGACGGAGCAGGCGGCGGAGCGCAGCAGGCGCCGTCCGGCGCCGCCGGCGCCTCTGCCTCGTCCTCCCGGCGAAGGGGCGGCGCGCGCCGCGCGGACGCCGGGCACGCGGCCGCCGGGGACGGCGGCGGCGGCGCCCGCCGGAGACCCGCCGAGTCCCAGCCGCTGCCGGCGGTGCAGCGGACCATCAGCGGGCCGTTGGGCGATCCCGGCCAGGGCTCCGGCACGTCCCCGGCGCCGGGGACGGACGGGGACCGCTCCCACGCCGAACGCCGCCCTCCCCCGTCGTCCCGGGACGATGGAGCGGAGCCGCGCGAGGGCCGGGAAACGGCCGGCGCGCCGACGGCGGAAGGGTCCGCCGGGTCTCCGGAAGGCGGCGAGAAAAAGCCCCGCACCCGCCGCGGACGCCGCGGTGGGCGCCGCCGCCGGTCCGCGGCGGCTGCCGCCCAGGCCGCGGGAGAGGCTTCCACGGAGGCTTCCGCTGCCCCCGTCCCGTCCATGGGGGAAGCGCGCTCCGCCTCCTCCACGCGGGAGCCGCACGCCACCCCATTCATGGGAGGGGCGTCCTCCGTCCCATCCGGGAGTGGAGCGCCCGCCTCGCCATCCATGAGGGAGACGTCCGCCGCTCCATCCCAGGAGGAGACGGACGCCGTTCCATTCGGAGGCGGGACGGCCGCTGCGCCACCCGTGCGGGAGACGCACCCCGTTCCGTCCATGGGCGAAACGTCCGCCGCCTCGTCCGGGAGCGAGCCGTCCGCCATGCCGCCCGCGAGGGAGGCGCCCGCCGCTCCGTTCGCGGGGGAAACGCACACCGCCCCGTCCGTGAGGGAAGAGCCCGCCGCCCCATTCTCGCGGGAGGCGTCGACCGCTCCGGCCACCGGGGAAGCGTCCGCTCCGCAAGCGCCGCCGCCGGAGCCCTTCCCTCCGCCCGTTTCGCCGCCCGAGCCCGCCCCTCCGCCGCGGGAGCCTGCCTTCACGCCGGGCGAGCCGCGGGAGCCGGAGCATGGCTTCCCGCCGCCTTCACCGCCTCCCCCGGCTCCGCCACCGGCGTCCGGGGCGCCCTCGCCGGACCGCGTTCCGCCGCCAGTCTCCGAGGTCCCGCCCGGCGCGCCCGTGGCGCCCTCGCCGGAGCGGGCGCCTCACGACGCACCGGATGCGGACGGGGACACGGGAGGCGACAGCCGGAAGGTCCGGGAGCCGCTTCCCTAGCGTTCCGCCGGACCACCCGGGGCGGCGGCCGGCTTGCGGGACGTTCCCGGGGGCTTCGCCGCCCGTACGGAACTGGGGCCGCTCCGCACGGAGGGCGGCCTGCCCCCGCGCCGGGAAAACGCCCGCCGGCCCGCGCCGGGCCTCTCAACGGGCCGTGGCGCGGGCCTCGTTCATCAGGCGCTTCATCTCGCGCACCGCGCCGCCGAGCCCCCGGAACACGGCGCGCGCGATGATCGCGTGGCCGATGTTCAGCTCCCCGATGGTCGCGATGCGGGCGACCTCGCCCACGTTGTGGTACCCGAGGCCGTGGCCCGCGTTGACCACCAGCCCCAGCGCCGCCGCACGCTCCGCCGCCGCGCGCACCCGCTCGAGCTCGCGCGCCCGCGCCGCGCCCCGCTCCTCGG
>CAZSPS010000049.1:0-2765 GCA_964608875.1 uncultured Ectothiorhodospiraceae bacterium | reverse complement strand
CGTAGGCATTCGGCCGACACGCGGGCGCGACGCCGTCAGGCGGAGGGCGGGTCGCCAGAGGGAAGACCGGCGAGCAGGGCGCGCAGGGCCTGGCCACGGGGCGGGCGCCCCGTCGCCGCCGGTGGGCGTTCGGGGAACGCGCCTCAGGCGTCTCCGTTCGGGCGGCGGCGGGTCAGGCGAGGTGCGGGCGGGCGAGGTAGGCGCGGGTGCCCATCTCCTCCAGCCGGCTGCGGGTGCGCCGGTACTCGAACTCGTACCGGCCTTGCGGGTAGAGCCCGCCCGGAGTGGCGGCGGCCGACACCACGAGGTTCACGTTGCGGTCGTAGAGCGCGTCGACGAGGCCGATGAAGCGCCGCGCGCGGTTGCGGTCGCGCGCGCCGATGACCGGCACCCCCGACAGCAGCACGGTGTGGAAGCGGCGTGCGAGCTCGACGTAGTCGGACGCGCCGCGCGGTCCGTCGCAGAGCTGCTCGAACCGGAACCACGCTACCCCCTGCGTGCGGCGCACCACCGCGATGGGCCGGCCGTCCACCACGAGCGGCGCCGTCTCGACCTCCGCGCCCGCCGGCGCGAGGTCCGCGAAGCACGCCTCGAGGCCCGCGTGCGCCGCCTCGTCGAGGGGCCAGTGGTAGACCTCCGCCCGTTCGAGGGCGCGCAGGCGGTGGTCCTCGCCGCCCGTCAGCTCGACGACCCGCAGCCGGCGTTCGAGCGCCGCCGCCGCGGGCAGGAACCGCTCGCGCTGGAGCCCGCCCTCGTAGAGCCCGGAGGGCGGGGCGTTGGAAGTGGCGACGAGAGTCGTGCCCGCATCGATGAGGCCCTCGAGCAGCGGGCCGAGGATCATGGCGTCGGCGATGTCCTCGACCTGCAGCTCATCCAGGCACAGCACCCGGACCTCGGCCGCCCAGCGCGCCGCCACGCGGCCGAGCGGGTCCTCGGTGCGGCCCGCGCGCAGCGCCTTCAGCTCCGCGTGCACGCTCTGCATGAAGCGGTAGAAGTGGGTGCGGCGCTTGTGCGGGAAGGCGAGGCCCGCGAAGAAGGCGTCCATAAGCAGGGTCTTGCCCCGCCCCACTCCACCCCACAGGTAGAGCCCACGCACCGCTGCCGCAGCCGCGCCGGGGCGCCGGAGCGGGAGCGGGAATGGGAGCGGGAGCGGGATCCGGAACCGGAAGCGGGACGGCGGCCAGGGGGTGGCCGCGAGCTCGCGGTGCAGCGCCTCGAAACGCTCCACCGCCCGCGCCTGCGCGGGGTCGGGGCGCAACTCGCCGCGTGCGATGGCGGCCGCGTAGCGCTCGCGCGGCGAGCCCTCGCCCTCCCTCATCCTCCGAGGGCGTCCTCGATGGCCCGGCCGAGGTCGGCGGTCGTCGCCTGCCCCCCGAGGTCCGGGGTCTTCGGCCCGCCGCCCGCGAGCACCGCTTCGATGGCGGCCACCACGTCCGCCGCCGCCTCCGGGTGGCCGAGGTGGTCGAGCATCATGGCCCCGGACCAGATCTGCCCGATGGGGTTGGCGATCCCCCGCCCCGCGATGTCCGGGGCGGAGCCGTGCACGGGCTCGAACATCGACGGGAACTCGCGCTCGGGGTTGATGTTCGCCGACGGCGCGATGCCGATGGTGCCCGCCACGGCGGGGCCGAGGTCGGACAGGATGTCGCCGAAGAGGTTGCTCCCCACCACCACGTCGAACCAGTCCGGGTGCAGCACGAAGTTCGCGGCCAGGATGTCCACGTGGTACTGGGAGGTGCGCACGTCCGGGTAGCGCTCCGCCATGGCCGCGAAGCGCTCGTCCCAGTAGGGCATGGTGTGGATGATGCCGTTCGACTTGGTGGCGGAGGTGAGGTGCTTCGCCTCGCGCGAGCGCGCGAGCTCGAAGGCGTACTCCAGGATGCGGTCCACCCCGCGGCGGGTGAACACGCTCTCCTGCATCGCCAGCTCGTGCTCGCCGCCCTCGTACAGCCGCCCCCCGATCTCCGAATACTCGCCTTCGTTGTTCTCGCGCACCACGTAGAAGTCGATGTCCTCGGGGCCGCGCCCGCGAAGCGGGGACACCATGCCCTCGAGCACCCGCACCGGGCGCAGGTTCACGTACTGCCGGAACTCCCGGCGGATGGGGATGAGCAGCCCCCACAGCGAGACGTGGTCGGGGACCCCGGGGAAGCCCACCGCGCCCAGGTACACGGCGTCGAACTCCGCGAGCCGGGCGATGCCGTCCGGGGGCATCATGCGGCCCTCGCTCCGGTAGGTCTCGCAACTCCACGGGAAGTGCTCGAAGTCGAGGGCCAGCCCGTGGCGGCGCGCTGCGGCGTCCACCACCCGGATGCCCTCGGGCACGACCTCCCGGCCGATCCCGTCCCCGGGAATGACTGCGATGCGCGCGCGGCTGCTCATGCGGCTGGCTCCTCTTCACACCCTCGGCGGTTCAGCGAAGGCAAGCGGGCAATGATAGACTTCGCCGCCGTTCCACTCACCCCCTCCCTTCCATCGCAAGCGCGAGACTGCCTCCCGCCGATACGCAGCATGAGCGGCCGACTCAAGATAGCCATCCTGCGGGAGCGGCGCGACGACGAGCCGCGCGTGGCCGCCACTCCCGAGACCGTATCCAAGCTGGTCCGGAGCGCCGGGGACGGCGGCGGCGGCGATCAGCTCGCCGTCGAAGTCTGCGTCGAGCGCGGCGCGGGCGCGCGGGCGGGGCTCGCGGATGCGGAGTACGAGGCGGCGGGGGCGAAGCTCGGGAGCGGCCCCGAGGAAGTGCTGGACGGGGCGGCGGTGCA
>CAZSPS010000048.1:0-6450 GCA_964608875.1 uncultured Ectothiorhodospiraceae bacterium | reverse complement strand
CGACAACGACGGTGCGCCTTCGGTGTCGATCATCGCGAACGATTCGACCCTGGAGGTGACCGAGGGTGACGGGACCGACTTGGCGTTCGTGGTGCGGCTGAGCAACCCGAGCGCGCAGACGGTGACGGTGCCCTACACGGTGGGCGGCGGTACGAGCACGGCGTCGTCCGGGGACTACACGGATGCGGGCGCCAGCCCTCTGACCTTCGCGCCGGGTATTACCGAGCGGACCATCGTCCTGACGGTTACGGACGACACGGCCCAGGAGCCGGACGAGACGGTCGTGGTGACGCTTTCGGCTCCGACGACCGGCGACGCGACCCTGGGCGCGCCGTCATCGGCGACGGGCATGATCGAGGACGACGACAGGCTGCCGGAAGTGGCGATATCCAGGTCGCCGCCGGCCGTCGTCGAGGGCAACGACCTGATGTTCACGATTACGCTGGACCGGATGATCAACCGCCCGGTCGTGGTCCCCTACGTGATGAGCGGTACGGCGACGCCCGAAGACGACTACGCCACGGTACCGCCCTCCCCGGAAACTCCGGAGCAGGAAGTGTCGCCCCTCCTCGTACCTCAAACCGCCCCGCCGCCCCTTGCCGTGACCTTCGCGATGGGGGAGACCGAGAAGAGGATCATGGTGACGACGATCGACGACGACCTGGAGGAGGGGAGCGAGACGGTCATCGTGACGCTTCTGGCTCCGTCGCCTTCGGAAGCCGTAGCGCTCGGCGCGGCGAGGGAGGCCACCGGCCTGATTATGGACAACGACGCGCCGCCGCTGGGCACGGGACCGGTCGAGGAATGGCTGAAGCGCTTCGGTAACTCGGTGGTCGCACAGACGCTCGATGCGGTCCGGTCGCGTCTCGGGGTGCCGTATCGGTCAGGGGTCCGGCAGCAGCACACTGACCGGGCGCAGGCGGACGGCGGCAGCCCCGGAAGCGGCGGCGGCGCCGGATATGCGGCGTCGGACCGGTTCGTCGCGGCGCAGGACGGATTCGCCGCGGCAGGGAGCCGGTTCGCCGCCGCGGAGGATCGATGGGCGGTTGCGGGGAACCGGTTCGTCATGGAGGACTGGCCGCCAGCGGCCCGCCGCTCGCATGACCGATCCGAGCCCACGACCCTGAGCGCCCGGGACGTCCTGACGGCGAGCTCCTTCACGCTCACCCGGAACGCGGACGGTAGCAGCCTCGATTCGGTGTGGATCCTCAGCGACAGGTACGTCGACCGGAAGCCGGAGGATACGGACGGAGACGGCTTCTCGGTGTGGGGCCGCGGCGCCTACGACTCCTTCGACGGCCGCAGGGACGGGCTCGAGGTGGACGGCGGGGTGACGACGGGCCAGCTCGGGTTCGACTGGGCGTCGGGGCCGTGGGTGGCGGGGCTCGCGACCGGGCACAGCGCCGGCGAGGGCGGCTACCGTGGCCACGACGCGGGCCGGAGCGACGGCGACGGCAACGGCGATATCGAAGCCACCCTGACCGGCGTCTACCCCTTCGCTGGCTACGCGATCACGGAGCGGCTCACCGCGTGGGCGGCTCTCGGCTACGGCGAGGGGAACCTGACGCTCACGCCGCAGGATCGGCGCCGGAACGCCGTCGAGACCGGCATCGCCCTCACGATGGGCGCGGCCGGGATGCGCGGCGAGCTGCTGACTCCCGATGCCGGCGCCAGCGGCGCCGACGGCCTCTCCCTGGCGGTGAAGGCCGATGCGACGTTCGTGCGCACGACTTCCGAGGCGGTGGCCGACAGGCTCGCGCCGACCGCGAACGACACGAGCCGCCTGCGCATCGGCCTCGAAGGCTCGCGCCGCATCCTCCTGGAGGGCAGCGGCGGTCCGCGCACGCTGACCCCCGCCTTCGATCTCGGAGTGCTCCACGACGGCCGCGACATGGAGGCCGGCGCCGGCGTGGACCTCGGGGCCGGGCTGTCCTATGCGGCCCCGGCGCGCGGGCTTTCCATGGACTTGCGGGCGCGCTCCCTGCTCGCGCACGAGGTCTCCGGCACCCGCGAATGGGGCGTCTCGGGCGGGTTCCGCTACGACCCGGACCGCTCCTCGGAGCGGGGCCTCGCGCTGTCGCTCGACGGCGGCTACGGCGAGCGGCCCTCGGCGAGCGGAGTGGACGCCCTGTTTGGCATGCGCATGGACGACGACTCCGCCGCCGCCACCGCCTCGCCCGCCGCTGGCCGCCTGGAAGCCGAGGCCGGCTACGGGCTGCCGGCGTTCGGCGGGCGCTTCACCGGCATCCCCTGGGCGCGCTTCGGACTGACGGAGACGGGCCGCGACTGGCGCGCCGGCTGGCGCTTCGTGCCGTCCGGCGGCGGTAGCGGCGGCCCCGAGACGCCGGACCTGCGTTCGGGCGTCGAGTTCGACCGGCGCGACGGCGGCTACGGCATCCGGCTGCACTTCGACGCCCGCTTCTGAAGGAAGCACGGGAGGAAGCGCGGGCGCGGTTGCGCGCCGGCAGGCGGGGAATATACTCACGGGCCGTCTCCGTCGAACGTCCGGAGGGCCAGCGATGTCCACCCATGCCACGTCCGAGATCCGCAACGTCGCCGTCGTCGGGCACGGCGGGAGCGGCAAGACCACCCTCGTGGAGTCGCTGCTGCTCAAGGCGGGAGCCATCCCGAGCGCGGGCTCGGTCGAGAAGGGCACCGCGGTGTGCGACTTCGAGCCCGAAGAGAAGGCCCACCACCACTCGCAGTGGAGCGCGCTCGCGCACCTTGGCCACGAGGGGGCGCACGTCAACCTCGTGGACACGCCGGGGTATCCCGACTTCCTCGGCCGGGCCCTGCCGGCCCTCGCCGCGGTCGAGACGGCGGCGGTGGTGGTGGACGCCCGCTCCGGCATCCAGACCGTCACCCGCCGCACGATGCAGGCGGCGGCGGAGCGCGGCCTCGCCCGCCTCCTCGTGGTCAACAAGATCGACGCCCCGGACCTCGACCTCGCGGCCCTTGTCGAGAGCCTGCGCGAGGTCTTCGGCTCGGAGTGCCTGCCCATCAACCTCCCCGCCCCCGGCGGCGCGGAGGTGGCGGACTGCTTCTTCGACCCCGACGACTCCGCCGCCACCGCCTTCTCGTCCGTGGAGGAGGCGCGCGGCCGGGCGGTGGACCAGGCGGTCGAGGTGGACGAGGCGCTGATGGAGGCGTACCTCGAAGACGGCGAGGTCGCGCCGGACCGGCTCCACGCCGCGTTCCGGACCGCGCTCCGGGAGGGGCATCTGGTGCCCGTTTGCTTCGTCTCCGCAGCCACCGGCGCCGGGGTCGGCCTGCTGCTCGACGCGCTCGCCCGCCTCATGCCGAGCCCGGCGGAAGGCAACCCGGCGCCGTTCGTCGATGGCGCGGGCGGCGAGCCGGCCGCGCTCGAGCCCGACCCCGCGGCCGACGTGGCGGCGCACGTGTTCCGGCTGACCATCGACCCCTTCGTCGGCCGCCTCGCCGCGTTCCGCATCCACCGCGGCACCGTCACCCGCGACTCCCAGCTCTACGCCGGGGATAGCCGCAAGCCGTTCAAGGTGGGACACCTGCTCCGGCTGCAGGGCAAGGAGCACGAGGAGATCGACGAGGGGGTCCCGGGCGACCTCTGCGCCGTCGCCAAGGTGGACGAGGTCGGCTACGGCGCGGTGCTGCGCGGCGCCGGCACCAGCGGCGAGCTCGCGGCCGTGCCCGTGGACCTGCCCGAATCCATGTTCGGGCTCGCCATCGAGGCCACGACCCGCGGGGACGAGCAGAAGCTCTCCGATACCCTGGGGAAGCTCGCCGCCGAGGATCCGACGTTCCGGGTGGAGCACAGCGCCGCCACCCGCGAGACGGTGGTCCGGGGGCTCGGGGAGTTGCACCTGCGGATGATGCTGGAGCGGATGAAGGAGCGCTACCACGTCGAGGTGGAGACGCGCCCGCCCCGCATCCCCTACCGCGAGACCGTCACCGCCTCCGCCGAAGGGCACCACCGCCACAAGAAGCAGACCGGCGGCGCGGGGCAGTTCGGCGAAGTCTTCCTGCGGGTGGAGCCGAAGAAGCGCGGCGAGGGCTTCGAGTTCGTGGACAGCATCGTGGGCGGGGTCATCCCCTCGCAGTTCATTCCCGCGGTCGAGAAGGGCGTCCGCCAGGTGCTGGAGGAGGGCGCGGTGGCGGGCTACCGGATGGACGACGTCAAGGTGACGGTGTACGACGGCAAGCACCACGCGGTGGACTCCAAGGAGATCGCCTTCGTCACGGCCGGCCGCAAGGCGTTCCTGGACGCGGTGGCCAAGGCCAAGCCGATCGTGCTCGAGCCGGTGGTGGACGTGGAGGTGACGGTCCCGCAGGACAAGATGGGGGACATCGCGGGCGACCTCTCGGGCAAGCGCGGGCGGGTCGGCGGCACCGAGAGTCTCGGCGGCGGCCTCGTGACCATCTCCGGCCAGGCCCCGTTGAGCGAGCTCACGCGCTACCAGACGGAGCTGAAGTCGGCCACCGGCGGGGCGGGCAGCTTCACCATGGAGTTCAGCCACTACGACCCGGTGCCCGGCCCCATCCAGAGCCAGCTGGCGGCCGAGTTCAAGCCGGCGGCGGCGGACGACGACTGAGCGCCCGCGGGCGGCGGCGGGGCGGGCGCGCCGCAGCCGCCGCCGTCACTCCCGGCGGCGGGCCTCGAGGCGGGCCTTCAGGGTCTCGTTCGCCCGGCGCGGGTCGGCCTTGCCGCCGGAGCGCTTCATCACCTGTCCCACGAGGAAGCCGAGGACCTTCTCCGCTCCCCCGAGGTACTGCCCGGCCTGGTCGGGGTGGGCGTCGAGGACCTCGTCCACGAGCCGTTCGATCTCGCCGCTGTCGGTGACCTGCCGCAGCCCCTGCGCTTCGATGATGGCGTCGGCCTCGTCCCCGGACCGCCACATCGCCTCGAACACGGTCTTCGCCATGCGGCCCGAGACCGTGCCGTCCGCGATGCGGCCGACCAGCCGGCCGAGGCGCTCCGGCCCGACCGGGGCGGCGGCGACGTCGAGGCCCTCGCGGTTGAGCGCGCCGGCCAGCTCGCCGATCACCCAGTTGGCCGCGAGCCGCGCCGTGTCCGGCGCGCCGTCCGCGCCACCGGATGCGCCCGCCGCGCCGGCTGCCCCGGCCGCCGCCTCGAAGTAGTCCGCCGTCTCGCGCGAGGACACGAGCTGCGCCGCCTCCGCCGCCGCCAGGCCGTAGTCGCGGGCGAGGCGCGCGCGGCGCGCCTCGGGCAGCTCGGGCAGGGCGGCGCGCACCTCGTCCACGAACGCCTCGTCCAGGACCACGGGCAGCAGGTCGGGGTCGGGGAAGTAGCGGTAGTCGTCGGCCTCCTCCTTCAGGCGCATCGGGCGCGTCTCGTGGCGCTCGGGGTCGTACAGGCGGGTCTCCTGCACCACCTCCGCGCCGGCTTCGAGCAGGTCCACCTGGCGCTCGATCTCGTACTCGAGCGCCCGCTCCACGAAGCGGAACGAGTTCACGTTCTTGATCTCCGTCCGCACCCCCAGCGCCTGCGCGCCCGCCGGACGCACCGACACGTTCGCATCGCACCGGAACGAGCCTTCCTCCATGTTGCCGTCGCAGATGGCGAGCCAGCGCACCAGGGTGTGGACCGCGCGCATGCACGCCGCCGCCTCCGCCGGCCCGTGCAGGACGGGCGCGGTCACGATCTCGATGAGCGCGGTGCCGGCGCGGTTGAGGTCGATGCCCGTGGCGCCGCTTCCGACCCCTTCGTGCACCGAGCGCCCCGCGTCCTCCTCCAGGTGGGCGCGCACCAGCTCCACGCGGTGCGCGCCGCCGTCCGCGAGCTCCACCGCGATCGTCCCGCCCTCGACGATCGGCTCCTCGTACTGGCTGATCTGGTAGCCCTTGGGCAGGTCGGGGTAGAAGTAGTTCTTGCGGGCGAAGATGCACCGGGGCGCGATGCGCCCTCCGACCGCGAGCCCGAACCGCACGGCCATCCGAACCGCCTCGCGGTTGAGGACCGGGAGCACGCCCGGCAGCCCGAGGTCCACCGCGCACGCCTGGGTGTTGGGGTCCGCGCCGTAGCTCGCCGGGGCGCCGGAGAAGAGCTTGCTGCGGGTGAGCAGGCGGGTGTGCATCTCGAGGCCGATGACCGGCTCCCAGCCGGGCCATGCCGTTCCCCGGCCGCCGCCGCCCTGCGCCTGCGCGCCGGCGCTCATGCGGGCGCCGCTCCGGGCGGCGTACCGCCGCCGCCGCCGTCCGGCGCGTCCGCGAGCGCGGGGCGCGCGAGATGCCAGCCGGTCGCCTGCTGGAACTGGTGGGCGGCGTTCAGCAGGCGCGCCTCCTCGAGGTGGTTGCCGACCAGCTGCAGCCCGGCCGGCAGCCCGTCCACGAGCCCCGCCGGCACGGACACGGCGCACAGCCCCGCGAGGTTCGCGCCCACGGTGTACACGTCCGCGAGGTACATCGAGAGCGGGTCGTCGAGCCGCTCCCCGAGCCGGAACGCGGGGGTGGGGG
>CAZSPS010000047.1:0-15441 GCA_964608875.1 uncultured Ectothiorhodospiraceae bacterium | reverse complement strand
GGCCGCGGCACGGTGGCGACGGGCCGCGTGGAGCGCGGCCAGGTGCGTGTCGGCGAGGAAGTGGAGATCGTGGGCTTGCGCGACACCGAGAAGACGACGTGCACGGGCGTGGAGATGTTCCGCAAGCTGCTGGACGAGGGGGTCGCGGGCGACAACATCGGCGTGCTGCTGCGCGGCGTGAGGCGCGACGGCATCGAGCGCGGGCAGGTGCTGGCGAAGCCGGGTTCGATCACGCCGCACACGCACTTCGAGGCGGAGGTGTACGTGCTGTCGAAGGACGAGGGGGGCCGTCACACGCCGTTCTTCGACGGCTACCGCCCGCAGTTCTACTTCCGCACGACGGACGTGACGGGCTCGGTGAGCCTGCCGTCGGGTGTGGAGATGGTGATGCCGGGCGACAACGTGCAGATGACGGCGAAGCTCATCTCGCCGATCGCGATGGAGGAGGGCCTTCGGTTCGCGGTGCGCGAGGGCGGCCGCACGGTGGGGGCGGGCGTCGTCTCCAAGGTCATCGAGTAGCGGCGGCGAAGACCGAAGACCGAAGGCGAAGACCGACATGAGCCAACGAATCCGCATTCGTCTCAAGGCGTTCGACTACCGTCTCATCGATCGGTCGGCGCAGGAGATCGTGGAGACGGCGCGCCGCACCGGCGCCCAGATCCGCGGACCCGTGCCCCTGCCCACCCGCAAGGAGCGGTTCACCGTGCTGGTCTCTCCCCACGTCAACAAGGACGCGCGCGACCAGTACGAGATCCGCACCCACAAGCGGCTGGTGGACATTCTCAACCCCACCGAGAAGACGGTCGACGCGCTGATGAAGCTCGACCTCTCGGCGGGGGTCGACGTACAGATCAAGCTCTGACGGAGCGGGGGGCGGCAACGGTCATGACGGCGCAGGCAGCCCCCCTCCATCCGGGCGTAGTGGGACGCAAGGTCGGCATGACCCGCGTCTTCACGCCGGACGGCGCCTCCGTCCCGGTCACGGTCATCGAGGTGCTCCCCAACCGCGTGACGCGCGTGCGGCGCACGGAGACCGACGGCTACGAGGCGCTGCAGGTCACCACGGGCGCGCGCCGGGCGAACCGCATCAACCGCCCCGAGGCGGGCCACTTCGCACGCGCCGGGGTCGAAGCGGGGCGCGGGCTGTGGGAGCTGCGCGCGCCCGCCGGCGCGGCGCCGGACGTCGAGCCCGGCCACGAGATCGGGGTGGCGGGGTTCGAGGCCGGGCAGCGCGTGGACGCCACCGGGGTCAGCATCGGCAAGGGCTTCGCCGGGGTCATCAAGCGCCACCACTTCCGCAGCCAGGACGCGACGCACGGCAACTCGCTCTCGCACCGCGCGCCGGGCTCCATCGGCCAGAACCAGACTCCGGGGCGGGTGTTCAAGGGCAAGAAGATGGCGGGGCACCTGGGCCACGCGCGCCGCACCGTACAGCGGCTCGAGGTGGTGCGCGTGGACGAGGAGCGCGGGCTGCTGCTGCTCAAGGGCGCGGTGCCGGGGCCGAAGGGCGGCGACGTCCTGGTGCGGCCCTCGGTCAAGGCCGGCGCCGTCGTCGAATTCCCCCTCGCCAAGCCCGAACCCGAAGAAGCCAAGCCCGAAGAGGCCAAGCCCGCCACCGAAGCGGCGGAGGACGAGTCGTGAAGCTCACGCTGGCCAAGGGCGGCAAGACCGGCGGGCGCGCGAGCAGCGTCGAGGTGGCGGACAGCGCCTTCGACGCGCCCTACAACGAGACCCTGGTGCACCAGGCGGTCACCGCGTTCTTCGCCGGCGCCCGCGCTGGCACCAAGGCCCAGAAGCGGCGCTCGGACGTGCGTGGCGGCGGGCGCAAGCCGTGGCGTCAGAAGGGCACCGGACGTGCGCGCGCCGGCACCATCCGCAGCCCCCTGTGGCGGGGCGGCGGCGTGACCTTCGCGGCCCGCCCGCGCCGCTACGACCAGAAGCTGAACCGCAAGATGTACCGCGCCGCCCTGCGCTC
Organism: uncultured Ectothiorhodospiraceae bacterium; assembly: GCA_964608875.1. Classification (GTDB taxonomy): domain Bacteria; phylum Pseudomonadota; class Gammaproteobacteria; order HK1; family HK1; genus JAJDXW01. Next base: position 13,466 of record CAZSPS010000047.1, on the reverse strand, counting down.
CATCTTCTCCGAGCTGGTGCGCAGCGAGCGCCTGGTGGTGGTGGACTCGTTCCTCCTCCAGGCGCCGCGCACGCGCGAGCTGGTGGCGAAGCTCGCCGAGCTCGGGCTCGACGACGTGCTCATCGTCACCGAGTACGAGAACGACTACCTCATCCTCGCCTCGCGCAACCTCCGCTACGTCGCCGCCATCGGCGTCGAGGCCATCGATCCGGTGAGCCTCATCGCGTTCTCGCGGGTGCTTATCACCGAGCCCGCGCTGCGGGTCGTCGAGGAGCGGCTGGCATGAACCGGCAAGAGCGCCTGATGCAGGTCCTGATCGCGCCCGTGGTGTCGGAGAAGAGCACGCGGGTGGCCGAAGCCGAGGCGCGGCAGGTGGTGTTCAAGGTGGCCAAGGACGCGACCAAGCCCGAAGTCGCGCGCGCGGTGGAGCTGCTGTTCGGGGCCAAGGTGGTGCGCGTCAACACCGCCCGCGTCAACGGCAAGCGCAAGGTCTTCCAGCGCCGCCCGGGCCGCCGGCCGGACTGGAAGAAGGCCTACGTCACCCTCGCGCCCGGCCAGGACGTGGACTTCCTCGCGGGAGGCGTCGAGTAATGCCGGTCGTCAAGGCCAAGCCGACTTCCCCGGGGCGGCGCTTCGTCGTGCGGGTGGTGACCCCCGGCCTGCACAAGGGCAAGCCGTGGGGCCCCCTCACGGAGAAGAAGAAGCGCAGCGGGGGGCGCAACAACAAGGGCCGCATCACCGTCCGCCACCGCGGCGGCGGGCACAAGCGCAACCTCCGGATCGTGGACTTCCGCCGCGACAAGGACGGAGTGCCGGCGCGGGTGGAGCGCCTGGAGTACGACCCGAACCGCTCCGCGCACCTGCTGCTGCTGCTCTACGCCGACGGCGAGCGCCGCTACGTCGTCGCGCCGCGCGGGGTGCAGGTCGGGGACACGCTGCAGTCCGGCCCCGGCGCTCCCATCCGCCCCGGCAACTGCCTGCCGCTCGGCAGCATCCCGGTCGGCTCGACCGTGCACTGCGTGGAGCTGAAGCCCGGCTCCGGCGCACGCCTCGCCCGCAGCGCGGGCGCGTCGGCGCAGCTGGTGGCGCGCGAGTCCGGCTACGCCAGCCTGCGCCTCGGCTCGGGCGAGATCCGCCGCGTGCCGGCCGCGTGCCGGGCGGTCGTCGGCGAGGTCGGCAACGCCGAGCACGGCCTGCGCTCGCTCGGCAAGGCGGGCGCGAAGCGCTGGCGCGGGGTGCGCCCGACGGTGCGCGGGGTGGCCATGAACCCGGTCGACCACCCGCACGGCGGCGGCGAGGGCCGCACCTCGGGCGGCCGGCATCCGGTGTCCCCGTCCGGCCAGCCGACCAAGGGCCACAAGACACGGCGCAACCGGCGCTCGGACAAGATGATCGTCCGCCGCCGCCAGCGTCGCCGCTGACAACCACGGGAAGAGAGACAGCCGGTGCCACGCTCGATCCACAAGGGGCCGTTCGTCGACCACCACCTGCTGCGCAAGGTGGAGGCCGCGCAAGCCCAGGGCTCGCGCCGCCCGATCCAGACCTGGTCGCGGCGTTCGATGATCGTGCCGGAGATGGTCGGGCTGACCATCGCGGTCCACAACGGACGCCAGCACGTCCCCGTGCTCGTGACCGAGAACATGGTGGGGCACAAGCTCGGCGAGTTCGCCCCCACCCGCACGTTCCGCGGCCACGTGGCGAACCGGCGCACGAAGGCTTGACCGGCGTGGAGACCAGGGCGCGGCTGCGGTACGCGAGGCTGTCCCCGCAGAAGGGGCGGCTGGTGGCGGACGAGATCCGGGGGCTGCCGGTGGAGCGCGCCCTGGAGCTGCTCCGCTTCAGCCCCCGCAAGGCGGCGCGGGTGGTGAACAAGGTCCTCGAGTCGGCCATCGCCAACGCCGAGAACAACGAGGGCGCCGACATCGACGAGCTGACGGTGAAGAGCGTGTGCATCGACAAGGGCCCGGTCTACAAGCGCTGGAAGCCGCGCGCGCGCGGGCGCGTGAACCGCATCGCCAAGCCGACCAGCCACGTCACGGTGACGGTGGGGGACGGACGATGAGCGGCGCGGCGCGCGCCCCCGGCGGGCCGGCGGCCCCGAGCGCTCAGGAGGGATAGCCCGGATGGGACAGAAGGTACACCCGGTCGGCATCCGCCTCGGGATCGTGAAGGACTGGTCGTCCACGTGGTACGCGGACACTGCGGACTACGCCGACTACCTCAACACCGACCTCGATGTCCGGGGGCTCATCCGCAAGCGGCTCGCCAACGCCTCGGTGAGCCACATCCAGATCCGCCGATCGGCGGGCAACGCCCGCATCATCGTGCACACCGCGCGCCCGGGCATCGTCATCGGCAAGAAGGGCGAGGACATCGAGCGGCTGCGCCGGGAAGTCGCGGCGAAGATGAGCTGCCAGGTGAACATCGGGGTGGAGGAGATCCGCAAGCCCGAGCTGGACGCGCGGCTGGTGGCCGAGAGTGTGGCCAACCAGCTCGAGCGCCGCATCATGTTCCGCCGCGCCATGCGCCGCGCCGTCACCAACGCCATGCGGCTCGGCGCGGGCGGCATCAAGGTGATGGTGGCGGGCCGGCTGAACGGGGCCGAGATCGCGCGCTCGGAGTGGTACCGCGAGGGCCGGGTGCCGCTGCACACGCTGCGCGCGGACATCGACTACGGGCTCGCCGAGGCGCGCACCACCTACGGGGTCATCGGGGTCAAGGTGTGGATCTTCAAGGGCGAGATCCAGGAGGAGGAGCCGGAGGCGGAGCTGGCGCCGGCGCCGGCGCGCGTCGAGGCGGTGGACGAGGCCGCCCCGGCCGAAGCCTCGGCCGCCTCCGCCGCGCTCGCCGCCGCGCAGGTCGCGGCGGCGGAGGAAGCCCCGGCGTCGACGGAGGAAGCTGCCGCGCAGGACGCTCCGGCGGAGGAGGCTCCCGCCGGGGACGCCGCCGCGAAGGAGGCCCCTGCGGAGGAGGCTTCCGCCGAGGAGGCGCCCGCGAAGGAGTCTCCGGCGAAGGCGCCCGCGAAGAAGCCCGCCAAGGCATCCGCGAAGACGCCCGCGAAGAAGCCCGCCAAGGCGTCCGCGAAGGACGACGCCCCGGCGGCCGAGGACGCGGCCGGCGCGGAGTCCGCGGACGGCGGCGACGCGCCGGACGGCGCGCCCGCGGGCGAGGACGGCTGAGCGGCCCGCGGCCGCACACCAGGGAACCACGGCGATGCTGCAACCGAAGCGCACCCGCTACCGCAAGCAACAGAAGGGCCGCAACCGCGGGCTCGCCCAGTCCGGCAACCGGGTGAGCTTCGGCGACTACGGCCTGAAGGCGGTCGAGCGCGGGCGCATCACCGCGCGCCAGATCGAGGCCGGGCGCCGCGCCATCACCCGCCACGTCAAGCGCGGTGCGCAGGTGTGGATCCGCATCTTCCCCGACAAGCCGATCACCAAGAAGCCCCTGGAGGTGCGCCAGGGCAAGGGCAAGGGCAACGTCGAGTACTGGGTGTGCCAGATCCAGCCGGGGCGGATGCTCTACGAGATGGAAGGGGTCAGCGCGGAAGTCGCGCGCGAGGCGCTGCGGCGCGCCGCCGCCAAGCTCCCGGTGGGCACGTCCTTCGTGACCCGCTCGGTGCTGTAGCGCGGCGGCGGCAGGCAAGCAGGCAGGCAGGGCGGAGGATCGGAGCGGTGAACGTCGGCGAGATGCGCGCGAAGGAAACGGCCGCGCTCGGCGAGGAGGTCCTGAACCTCCGCCGCGAGGCGTTCCGGCTGCGCATGCAGGCGGCGACGGGGCAGGCCGTGTCCCACGGCCGGCTGCGCGAGATCCGCCGCACCATCGCCCGCATCAAGACGGTGCTCGGCGAGCGCTCGCGGGCGCAGGCGTCGCAGGCATCGCAGGCATGACCGCAGGGCGGGGAGAGACGCGCGCATGAACGACACGGCCCGCAACCAGGGCAACAGCCGGCTCGTCGAAGGCCGGGTGCTGAGCGACAAGATGGACAAGTCGGCCACCGTCCTCGTGGAGCGGTGGGTGAAGCATCCGCTGTACAAGAAGTACATCCGCCGCTCGACCAAGCTGCACGTGCACGACGAGGGCAACGAGTGCCGCACCGGGGACCGGGTGGCCGTCTCCGAGTGCCGGCCGATCTCGAAGACCAAGTCCTGGCGGCTCGAACGCATCGTGAGCCGGGCCGAGGGCGCGGAGGGCGACGCCTCATGATCCAGATGCAGTCGGTCCTTCGCGCCGCGGACAACAGCGGCGCCCGCCGCGTGATGTGCATCAAGCTGCTCGGCGGCTCGCGCCGGCGCTACGCCGGCATCGGCGACATCGTGAAGGTCACGGTGAAGGAGGCGATCCCCCGCGGCAAGGTGCGCAAGGGCGAGGTGTACAACGCGGTCGTGGTGCGCACCCGCTCCGGGGTGCGGCGTCCGGACGGCTCGCGCATCCGCTTCGACCGCAACGCCGTGGTGCTGCTCAACAACCAGCACCAGCCGATCGGCACCCGCATCTTCGGTCCGGTGACCCGCGAGCTCCGCTCCGAGCGCTTCATGCGCATCGTCTCGCTCGCGCCCGAGGTGATCTGACCGTGGCCATGCGCAAGATCCGCCGCGGCGACGAGGTGATCGTGACCGTCGGCAAGTACAAGGGCACGCGCGGCACCGTGCAGCGCGTGCTGCCCGGCGACTCGCGCGTGCTGGTGGACGGGGTGAACGTGGTCAAGCGCCACACCAAGGCCAACCCGCAGCGCAACGTCGCCGGCGGCATCGTGGAGCAGGAGCGCCCGATCCACGTCTCGAACGTGCTGCTCTACAACCCGATCACGCAAAAGGGCGACCGGGTGGGGGTGCGCACCCTCGAGGACGGGCGCAAGGTGCGCTTCTTCAAGAGCAACGGCGAAGTGGTGGACACCTGAGATGACGACGCGCCTGCAAGAGCACTACCGGGGCCAGGCGGTGGCGGCGCTGATGGAGCGCTTCGGCTACGCCAGCGTGATGCAAGTGCCGCGCCTTCGCAAGATCACCCTCAACATGGGGGTCGGCGAGGGCGCCCAGGACCGCAAGGTCATCGACGCCGCGGTGGCGGACCTCACCCTCATCTGCGGGCAGAAGCCGGTCGTGACCCGCGCGCGCAAGTCCGTGGCCGGGTTCAAGATCCGCGAGGGCTGGCCCATCGGCTGCAAGGCCACCCTGCGCGGCGAGCGCATGTACGAGTTCCTCGACCGGCTGATCTCGGTCGTGATCCCGCGGGTGCGCGACTTCCGCGGGTACAGCCCCCGCGCCTTCGACGGGCGCGGCAACTACTCCCTTGGGTTCCGCGAGCAGATCACGTTCCCGGAGATCGACTTCGACCGCATCGACACCATCCGGGGGCTCGACGTGACCCTCACCACCTCCGCCCGCACGGACGAGGAGGCGCGCGCCCTCCTGGAAGCGTTCCGCTTCCCGTTCCGGGCGAACTGAACCGAACTGGCCGCAGAACGAGGCCGCGAGAGGCGACATGGCGAAGAAATCGGTCATCAACCGGGAAGCGAAGCGGGAGCGGCTGGTGCGCAAGTACGCCGGCAAGCGCGCCGCCTTGAAGAAGGCGATGCGCGACCCCGAGGCGGACTACGACCAGCGGCACGCCGCGCAGAACGCGCTCAACGCGCTGCCGCGCAACGCGAGCGCGGTGCGCCTGCGCAACCGCTGCCGGACCACCGGCCGCCCGCGCGGCTTCGTGCGCAAGTTCGGGCTGTCCCGGACCAAGCTGCGGGAGGCCGCGATGCGCGGCGACATCCCCGGCCTGGTCAAGGCCAGCTGGTAGCCAGGGGAGGAGCAGGGCAATGAGCCTCCAGGACCCGGTGGCGGACATGCTCACCCGCATCCGCAACGCCCAGGCCGCGGGCAAGCCGCAGGTCGAGATGCCGTCGTCGAAGCTGAAGGTGTCCATCGCCGCCGTGCTGCGCGACGAGGGCTACGTGGGCGGCTACGAGGTGGGCGAGGGCACGCCCCCGGTGCTGTCGGTGGACCTTCGCTACCACGAGGGGCAGCCGGTCATCGCCTCGATTGATCGGGTGAGCCGGCCGGGGCTTCGCATCTACCGCGGCAAGGGCCAGCTGCCGGTGGTCATGGGCGGGCTCGGCATCGCCGTGGTCTCGACCTCGCGCGGGGTCATGGCCGACCGGGCCGCGCGCGCGCAGGGCCTCGGCGGCGAGATCCTGTGTACGGTGACCTGAGATGTCGCGCATCGCCAAGGCTCCCATCCCGCTCCCGGCCGGCGTCGAGGTTCGCATCGACGGCCGCGAGGTCGAGGTCAAGGGCGCGAAGGGCTCGCTGCGGCAGAGCCTGCACCCCGCGGTGGAGCTGGAGCAGGCCGAGTCGCAGGCCGAGGGCGGCGGCCCGGAGCTGCGGGTGCGCGCGGGCGACGAGAGCGACCGCGCGGCGGTGGCGCAGGCCGGCACGATGCGCTCGCTGGTGAACAACATGGTGATCGGGGTCACGCAAGGCTTCGAGCGCCGCCTGCAGCTGGTCGGGGTCGGCTACCGGGTGCAGGCCAAGGGCAAGGGCCTCACGCTCGCGCTCGGCTTCTCCCACCCGGTCGACTACGACCCCCCCGAGGGAGTCACGGTGGAGGCCGAGAACAACACCGAGATCGTGGTGCGCGGCTCGGACAAGCAGCGGGTCGGGCAGGCGGCCGCGGTCATCCGCGGTTTCCGGCCGCCCGAGCCGTACAAGGGCAAGGGCGTGCGCTACGCCGACGAGGTCGTGCGCCGCAAGGAAGCGAAGAAGAAGTAGCGGCGGCAACGGAAGACGGAAGACGGAAGAGGCGGACGGCGATGGACAAGAAGCAGGCAAGGTTGCGGCGCGCGCGCCGCACGCGCGCGACCATCCGCCGCCTCGGCGCGCACCGGTTGAGCGTCAACCGCTCGCCGCGCCACATCTACGCGCAGGTGTTCGAGCCGGACGGCTCGCGCGTGCTCGCCGCCGCCTCGACCCTGGACAAGGACGTGCGCGGGCAGGTGGACGGCAACGGCGGCAACGTGGCCGCGGCGGCGGTGGTGGGGCGGGCGATCGCCGAGCGCGCGCGCAAGGCGGGCATCGAGCGCGTCGCCTTCGACCGCTCCGGCTACAAGTACCACGGACGGGTGAAGGCGCTCGCGGAAGCGGCGCGCGAGCACGGGCTCGAGTTCTGAGCGCCGTGCGGTCGTGACGAGGCATTGAGCGGGAGCAGCGGGCGGAACCATGGCGCAGTATCAGCAAAGGCCGGGCGGCGGCGAGCGCGAGGACGACTTCCTCGAGAAGCTGGTGGCCGTGAACCGGGTGGCCAAGGTGGTCAAGGGCGGCCGGCAGTTCGGGTTCTCGGCCCTGACCGTGGTCGGGGACGGGCAGGGGCGGATCGGGCTCGGGCGCGGCAAGGCGCGCGAGGTGCCGGCCGCCATCCAGAAGGCGATGGATTCCGCCCGCAAGTCCATGGTGCGGGTGTCGCTGAAGGGCGGCACCTTGCAGCACGCGGTGACCTCGCGCCACGGCTCGGCCAAGGTCTACATGCAGCCCGCCTCCGAGGGCACCGGCATCATCGCCGGCGGAGCCATGCGCGCGGTGTTCGAGGTGGTTGGGGTGCGCGACGTGCTCGCCAAGTGCATCGGCTCGAACAACCCCATCAACGTGGTGCGGGCCACGGTGCGCGGGCTGACCGAGATGGCCGATCCGGAGTGGATCGCGTCCAAGCGCGGCAAGACGGTGGAGGAGATCGCCGGCTGACCGGCGGTGTCGGCGGCGGACGGAACGAACGGTACGAGACGGGACGATGGCGGCGAGCAAGAACAAGCAGGGCGGGCGGCTCCGGGTGACCCTGGTGCGCAGCGTGCACGGCCGGCTCGCGGCGCACCGGGCGTGCGTGCGCGGCCTCGGCCTCCGGCGCATGCACCACAGCGTGGAGGTCGAGGACTCGCCGTGCACGCGCGGCATGATCCGCAAGGTCGCCTACCTGCTCGAGGTCGAGGAAGCGTCATGAGACTCAACGATCTCCGCTCCGCGCCCGGTGCGCGGCGTGCGCCGAAGCGGGTCGGGCGCGGGCCCGGCTCGGGTTCGGGCAAGACCGCGGGGCGCGGGCAGAAGGGCCAGAAGTCGCGCGCCGGCGGCGGCGCCGCGGCCGGCTTCGAGGGCGGTCAGATGCCCTTGCAGCGCCGCCTGCCCAAGCTCGGCTTCACCTCGCGCAAGGCCCCGTTCAACGACGAGGTCAAGGTGGGGCAGCTGGCGCGCCTCGACGCGAACATGGCGAACCCCGAGGCGCTGAAGGCGGCGGGGCTGGTGAAGCGCCGCGCGCAGCGCATCAAGATCATCGCCGGCGGCGAGCTCGCGCGCGCGTTCCTGGTGAGCGGGGTCGGGGTGTCCGCGGGCGCCCGCGCCGTCATCGAAGCGGCCGGCGGCAGGGTGGAAGCGGCGGCGGCGGACGCAGCCGCGGCCGCATCTGCGCCCGCCGACGCGGACGACGGAGGCAAGGGCTGATGGCGCTGCGCGCGCTGGATCGAAGCCGCGACACAGGCGGCGGCGCAGGCGGCGCCTTCTCGGGCATCGGCAAGACGGCCGAGCTGCGCCAGCGCCTGCTGTTCGTGCTGGGCGCGGTGCTCATCTTCCGCATCGGGTCGTTCATCCCGGTGCCGGGCATCGACCCGGTCGCCCTCGAGGCGCTGTTCGAGCAGCAGCGCGGCACCATCCTCGACATGTTCAACATGTTCTCGGGCGGCGCGCTCAGCCGCTTCTCGATCTTCGCCATCGGCATCATGCCGTACATCTCCGCCGCCATCATCATGCAGCTGCTGTCCGTGGTGCATCCGAAGCTCGAGCAGCTCAAGAAGGAGGGCGAGCAGGGGCGGCGCAAGATCACCCAGTACACGCGCTACGGCACGGTGCTGCTGGCCACGTTCCAGGCGCTCGGGGTGGCCATCGCGCTCGAGGGCCAGAGCGCGGGCGGCGCGCCGGTGGTGCTCGCGGCCGGCTTCGCGTTCCGCATGACCACGGTGGTGACCCTGGTCACCGGCACCATCTTCCTCATGTGGCTCGGCGAGCAGGTGAGCGAGCGCGGGGTGGGCAACGGCATCTCCATCATCATCTTCGCGGGCATCGTGGCGGGGCTGCCGTCGGCGGTCGGCGGCACGCTCGAGCTCGCGCGCATCGGCGAGCTGCACATCCTGCTGGTGCTGCTGCTGTTCGTGCTGGCGCTCGGGGTGACCGGCTTCGTGGTGTTCGTGGAGCGCGGCCAGCGCCGGATCACGGTCAACTACGCCAAGCGCCAGGTGGGCCGGCGCATGTACGCCGGGCAGACCAGCCACCTGCCGCTCAAGCTCAACATGGCCGGGGTCATCCCGCCCATCTTCGCTTCGAGCATCATCCTCTTCCCGGCGACCCTCGCGGGCTGGTTCGGGACCTCGGAGGAGCTCGGCTGGCTCGGCGACATCGCCACCACGCTCTCGCCCGGGCAGCCGCTCTACGTGCTGTGCTACGCGGCGGCCATCATCTTCTTCTGCTTCTTCTACACCGCCCTCGTGTTCAACCCGCGGGACACGGCCGACAACCTGCGGCGCTCGGGCGCGTTCATCCCGGGGGTGCGCCCCGGCGAGCAGACGGCCCGCTACATCGACGGGGTGATGACCCGGCTCACGGTCGCGGGCGCGGCCTACATCACCGCCGTGTGCCTGCTGCCGGAGTTCCTGATCGTGCAGTGGTCGGTGCCGTTCTACTTCGGCGGCACCTCGCTGCTCATCATCGTGGTGGTGGTGATGGACTTCATGGGCCAGGTGCAGTCGCACCTGATGTCGCACCAGCACGAGGGGCTGCTGCGCAAGGCCAACCTCAAGGGCTACGGCCGCGCCGGGGTGGTGCGCTAGGCGCGCGCCCCGGGAGCGGACGGACGGACGAACCGGCGGGACGAACGGGAGGTACGGCGGCATGAAGGTGAGGGCATCGGTCAAGCGGCTTTGCCGCAACTGCAAGATCGTCCGCCGCAAGCGGGTGGTGCGGGTCATCTGCACCGACCCCCGGCACAAGCAACGGCAGGGTTGAACGGATCATGGCGCGCATCGCTGGCATCAACATCCCGGACCGCAAGCACGTGTGGGTCTCGCTCACCGAGATCTACGGCATCGGCCGCTCGCGCTCGCTCGCGATCTGCGCCGCCACCGGGGTGGACCCCAACGTGCCGGTGAAGGACCTGCCCGAGTCCGACCTGGAGCGGCTCCGGGCCAAGGTCGTGGAGTACACCATCGAAGGCGACCTGCGGCGCGAGGTGGCGATGAGCATCAAGCGGCTCATGGACCTCGGTTGCTACCGCGGGCTGCGGCACCGGCGCGGGCTGCCCGTGCGCGGGCAGCGCACGCACACCAACGCGCGCACCCGCAAGGGTCCGCGCCGGCCCATCCGGAAGTAGGGCGGGCCGGGCGCGCGCCGACGGCGACCACCAGCAACCACGGGCGAATCGAGGCTATGGCAACGCGAGCGAAAGGCCGCACCCGCAAGCGCGCGCGGCGCGACGTGGCGGATGGGGTGGCGCACATCCATGCGTCGTTCAACAACACCATCATCACCATCACCGACCGCCAGGGCAACGCGCTCGCGTGGGCCACGGCCGGCGGCAGCGGCTTTCGCGGCTCGCGCAAGAGCACGCCCTTCGCGGCCCAGGTCGCGGCGACCCGGGTGGGCGAGGCGGTCAAGGAGTTCGGGATGCAGAACCTCGACGTGCGGGTGAAGGGGCCGGGGCCGGGGCGGGAGTCGGCGGTGCGCGCCCTGCACGGCGGCGGCTTCCGCATCACCAGCATCACGGACGCGACCCCGATGCCCCACAACGGATGCCGCCCGCCGAAGAAGCGGCGGGTCTAGAGAGTTACGGGAGGCGGACGAAGATGGCCAGATACCTCGGTCCGAAGTGCCGGTTGAGCCGGCGTGAGGGCACCGACCTCTTCCTCAAGCAGCGCGGCCGCTCGATCGAGGCCAAGTGCCGGTTCGAGGCCCCGCCCGGTCAGCACGGCCTCGGGCGGCGCCGTCCGCGCGTGTCCGACTACGCCCTGCAGCTGCGCGAGAAGCAGAAGCTGCGGCGGCTGTACGGGGTGCTGGAGAAGTCGTTCCGCAACTACTACCATACGGCGGCCAAGCAGAAGGGCGCCACCGGCGAGAACCTGTTGCGGCTGCTCGAGCGCCGCCTGGACAACGTGGTGTACCGGATGGGCTTCGGCTCCACGCGGGCGGAATCGCGCCAGCTCGTGTCGCACAAGGCGATCACGGTCAACGGGCGTACCGTCAACGTCCCGTCGTACTTGGTGTCGCCCGACGACGTGATCTCGGTGCGGGACAAGGCCAAGAAGCAGTCCCGCATCCTCGAGAGCATGGAGATCGCCGAGCAGTACGGGTTCCCGGGCTGGGTGGACGTGGACGCCCGCAAGCTCGAGGGCGTGTTCCACCACGTCCCGGAACGCTCCGAGCTGCCGCCCGACATCCAGGAGCAGCTGGTCGTGGAGCTCTACTCGAAGTAGTAGAGGTCCCGTTTCCGCGGGGCGCCGCAGGCGCCCGCACATCCAGGTAAACGGAGAGGACATGCAGGCAAGTGCCCCCGAACTGCTGAAGCCGAAGGTGTCCGACGTGCGTCGGCTCGGCTCCCATGCGGCGCGCATCACGCTGGAGCCGCTCGACCGCGGCTTCGGGCATACGCTCGGCAACGCCCTGCGGCGCGTGCTGCTGTCGTCGATGCCGGGCTGGGCGATCGTGGAGGTCCAGATCGACGGGGTGCTCCACGAGTACTCCACGATCGAGGGGGTGCAGGAGGACGTGACCGAGATCCTGCTCAACCTCAAGGAGGTCGCGATCCGCACCAACGCCCTCGAAGAGGCCGTGCTGACCGTGCAGGCGAAGGGGCCGGGAGTGGTGCACGCGGGCGACATCGAGACTGGCCACGATGTCGAGGTCGCCAACCCCGAGCACGTGATCGCGCACCTCGCGAAGGAAGGGAAGCTCGAGATGACCATGCACGTGTCGATCGGGCGCGGCTACGAGCCGGCGTCGGCCCGCTTCGAGGCGGAGGATTCGGAGCGGATCATCGGCCGCCTGCCCCTCGACGCCTCCTACTCCCCCGTGCGCCGGGTCAGCTACCACGTCGAGAGCGCGCGGGTGGAGCAGCACACCGACCGCGACAAGCTGGTGCTCGAGATCGAGACCAACGGCACCATCGACCCCGAGTACGCGGTGCGCTACGCCTCGGACCAGCTCCGGGAGCAGTTGGCCGCGTTCTCCGACGCGAACCTGGCGGCGGCGACGGCCGCGAGGCGCCAGACGAAGGAGGTGGACCCGGTCATGCGCGAGCGGATCGAGGACCTCGAGCTCACGGTGCGCTCGGCGAATTGCCTCAAGGGCGAGGGCATCGAGCGCATTGGCGACCTCGTCAAGCGCAGCAGGAACGACCTCATGCGCACGCCGAACCTCGGCAAGAAGTCGATCACCGAGATCGAGGGCCGGCTGGCCGAGCGCGGGCTCGGGCTGGGGATGGAGCTCGAGGGCTGGCCGCCGCCGGACCTCGCCCAGTCGCGGGCCGAGCAGAAGGAGCAGGCCGAGAGCCAGGACGACGAGGCCGCCGCCGCGCCGGCGGCCGAAGCGTCGTAGCGGCGGCGCGGCGACGGCAGCGACGGGAGAGCCATTGCGATGCGACACCGAAAGAGCGGGCGACGCCTGAACCGCACCTCCGCGCATCGCAAGGCGATGTTCCGGAACATGGCCGTGTCCCTGGTGGACCACGAGGCCATCCGCACCACGGTGCCGCGCGCGAAGGAGCTGCGGCGGGTGGTGGAGCCGCTCATCACGCTCGCCAAGCGCGACCACCACTCGCGGCGGCGGATGGCGTTCGACCGCATCCGCGACCGGGCGGCGGTGAGCAAGCTGTTCGACGAGCTGGGGCCGCGCTACCGGGAGCGGCCGGGCGGGTACCTGCGCATCCTGCGCCACGGCTTCCGCGCCGGGGACGCCGCGCCGATGGCGGTGGTGGAGTTGGTGGACCGCCCGCAGCCGTCCGAGGAGGAGTTGGAGGCGGCGGCCGAGGCCAAGGAAGCGAAGGAGGCGGCCGAATAACCCCGCGTGGGGCGGGGCCGATGCCGGTGGGATCAGCCGGCGCCGAGGCGCTCGGCCACCCGTTGCAGCCGCTCCGCCCCCCAGAACAGCTCGTCGCCGACGAGGTAGCTCGGCACCCCAAACACCCCCCGCGCCTCCGCGTCTTGCCGGATCTCGTCGTGCCGCCGCGGTCCCTCCCCCTCGAGGTAGTCGCGGAACCCTTGCACGTCCACCCCCGAGCCGGCCAGCGTGCGCTCGATGACCTCCGGGTCCTCGATGTCCAGCTCGCGCCGCCAGAACTGCTCGAACACGGTGCGGTGGTAGGCGCGGAAGCCGCCGTCCCCGTGCTCCTTGGCCCACAGGAAGCCGACCAGGGAGACGGTGCTGTCGAAGATCTTGCGCGTCCCCCGGATG
>CAZSPS010000046.1:0-5851 GCA_964608875.1 uncultured Ectothiorhodospiraceae bacterium | reverse complement strand
CGGCAGGACCAGCAGCGCGAGGGCCGTGTCCCGCCGCCTCGCCGCGAGCACGAGCAGGGCCAGCGCCGCGGGAACGAACGTGAAGCTGAGGACCTTCGACGCCGCGCACAGGTCCTCGTTCACCCCGGCCGCCGCCCCGGGCACGCGATGCAGTCCCGAGTACCGCCGGCAGCGGTGGTCCATCCCCCGCAGGGCGAACGGCACGCTGATCGCGAGGTGCTTCAGCCAGTCCTCCCGGATCAGCTGCAGCGACGCCCGCCGGAAGACGGCATCGCGCTCGTGCTGGGGCTTGCGGCGCCATCCCGGCGCCAGGAGGTCGGCCCGCCGCGCGACCTCGGAATGGGCGCCCTTGTCCGACGTGGGGCTCTTGAACGCGAACTTGGCGCGCGGATAGAAGCCGGCGAGGTTGGGGTCCCCTCCCATGCCGTCGCCCATGCGCGTGTAGCCGAACGCTTCGGGGCGCAGGCGCTCCATGGCGCGCTCCTTGAGGCCGGCGGCGGCCTCGATGTCGCGCACCGGCAGACGGTACGCGAGCATGCCCCGGATCTCGGACCACGTCGCCTGTGCGTACTCGGCCCGGATGGCGAGGATCTCGCCCGAGCGTCCGGAGACCGCGAGCTGGCCGGCCACGGCGTGGTTGCGCGCCATCCACAGGCCCACCGGCAGGGCGGCGGCGAGGAGCATCGCGGCGGTCATCCCGGCCAGCAGGCGCCGGCGGCTGGCTTCCCGCCACAGGCCCGCCGCCGCGAGCGCCGCCAGCCCCACCAGCCAGTATTGGAGGACCGCTTCGACCAGCACCGCGAGCCCGAGTGCGAGCCCTGCAAGCGCCCCGGCCGCCGCCCGCGGGCGCCGCCACGCACGCCAGGCCAGGAGCGCGTGCGCGAGCAGCAGCATCCCGGCGAGGGCGTTGCCCGCCACGTTGCCCCGGATCAGGAAGAGGGCCGCGACGCCCGCGGCGAGCGCGAGCGGCCAGCTCCGGGTGAGCGTCAGCGCGGCGAGGAACGTGGCGCCGACGGCCAGCGCCACCACCGCCAGGCTGGCTTGGCGGTAGCGCTCCCGGAGCGGCTCGCCGGCGGCGCATCGGGGGTCCAGGACGCACTCGGGCGCGACCTCCGGAAACGAGGAGTCCGTGGCCAGCGCGAGGGCGATGAAGACCGGGTGGCCGGGCTCCCTCCTCAGGTACGGATCGGCGCCGGGACGCCACCGGGCCGTGTCGTGGAACACGCCGTGCCGGGCGAGGTTCCAGGCGATGCGGGCGTTCTGCGGGTCGTCGGCCTCGGCGAGGGTCCCCCCCTGGACGCCCGGCCACGAGAGGGCGGCGCCGGCCGCGGCGAACGCGAGGGCGGCGGCGAGGGCGCGGGCCCGTTTCACGGCCCGCCGGGACTGCTTGCCGGGGGGGGGAGGGGGTTGATCGAGAAGTGGAGACTCATGTTCGACGGCGCGCGATCAAACGGCGTTCGCGCCGTCAAGAGGCCGTTCGCACCCGCTCGCCGATCGCGTTCACCGCGGCATGGGCCGACAGCACGGCGCCCTCCTGCCAGCCGGGCAGGGCCGAGACCTGGTCGCCCGCGAAGTGCACCGGCCCGTCCGGCTCGCGCAGTCTCGCGGGCGCCTCGTAGGGATAGCCCGCCGGCCAGGCGCCCTTCTGGAAGGGGACCTCGGACCACGCCCGGCTGATCCCGGACTCCATCTCGGCGCCGTATCCGGGATGCAGCCGCTCGCCCTCGGCGATGGCGGCGCGCAGCCGCTCGTGCGGGGTCATGCGGGCGAAGCGCTCGCTCTGGCCGGGCCGGTCGTCCCAGACGTAGGCGCCGACGACGATGCCCTTGTCCCGATGGTAGCCGCAGGACGGGTACCAGATCTGCGTGATGTCCTGGTCGGTCCAGGAGATGCCGCCGTAGATGGCGTGGTCCTCCTCCCAGAAGCGGCGCCGCGCCTGGAAGGCGATCTTGACCGCGGGGGTGAACTCGAGCGCCGCGATCGCGGCCCGCGTCTCGGGGGCGAAGTCGTTGGCGACGTCCTTCAGCACGGGGGCGGGGACGGTCGAGATCGCGAAGTCGGCCTCGACGGACTCGAGCGCCCCGGCGCCGGCGCCGGCGTCCGCGTTGCGGTACACGACGCGCACCCCGCCGCCCGGGGTCCTGCGGATCTCCTCGACGACGCTGCGGTAGCGGACGAGGCCGCCCACGCGCGCCCGGAACGCCTCGACGATAGTGTCCATGCCGCCGACCGGCTGGAACAGGGTGGGGTTCTGGTCCAGGAACTCGCCGAAGTGGAGCTTGTACTCCCAGAACTCCGTCTCCAGCAGCGCGCCGAAGTCGAGCGGGTCGCTCACCTCGCCGGCCTCGAGGCCGGCGTTGATGCGCTCGCCCCGGTAGCCGGCCCGGTCCGAGCCCCGGTAGAGGCGGTCCGGGTCGAGGCCCCCGTACTCGACCAGCATGGCGAGCACCCGCTCCTTGTCGAGCCCGGTCAGCTCGCTGTCGAGGGCGTCGCGGCTCACCGCCTTGGCGAGCAGCTCGGCGACGTAGCCGCGCAGATCGGTGACCGCCCGGCGCGCGGTCACGGGCCGCCCCGAGAGCCGCTCGCGGTTGTGGAAGAGCGCCGCCCGGTTGTCGTTGACGAACACCTCGAGCTCGATCCCGAACGCCTTGCAGTAGCCGAGGACCGCCTCGTGGTGGTAGGGGATGCGGGCCGGGCCGAGGTTCGCGTAGAGGTGGCCGCCGCCGTCGAACTCCACCCGCTGGCGGTTGCCGGCCTCGGTCAGCACGTCGCCGCGGCGCACCGTGAGGCTCCGCCCGCCGGCGCGCCCGGTGGCCTCCAGGATCGTGCACCGGTAGCCCGCGGCGGCGAGCTCCCAGGCCGCGGTCATGCCGGCGATGCCGGCCCCCAGCACGACGACGTGGGTGCCGGCACCGGAGCCCGCGGGCAGGGCGGGCGCGGCCGCCCGCGCGACCCCGTCCGCCGGCGACAGCCCGAGCGCCTGCATGGTCCGGTAGACGGCCCCCACCCCCGCCGCCGCACCGACGGAGCGAAGGAACGTCCGCTTGGTCATGCGTGTGCTCATCGGGCGGCCTCAGGAAGAATACCCGATCCCCTCGCGCTCGAGGTCGGCCAGGGCCGCCTCGATGCCCTCCCCGAGGATGGCGACGATGCGGTCGATCTCCTCGCGCGTGAGGATGAGCGCCGGCGACAGCACGCACAGGTTGCCGATGGGGCGCACGATGAGGCCGCGCTCCTGGGTGTGGAGGTCCACCCGCCGGCCGATCGCGACCTCCTCCGGGAACGGCTCCTTGGTGGCGCGGTCGCGCACCAACTCGACGCAGAGCATGAAGTGGCTGCCGCGCACGTCCCCCACGATCGGGAAGCGGTCCAGGGTCCGCAGGCGTTCGAGGAAGTACGGCCCGAGCTCGCGCACCCGCGCGCAGAGGTCCTCGCGCTCCATCAGGCGGATGTTGGCGAGCGCCACCGCGCAGGCCGCCGCGTGGCCCGAGTAGGTGAAGCCGTGCGAGAAGATGCCGCCGTCCGCGCGCGGGCGCGACAGCCCCTCGAACACCCGCCGGGAGACGATGGTGGCGCCGAGCGGCAGGTAGCCCGAGGTGAGGCCCTTGGCGGTGACCAGGATGTCCGGGGTCACGCCGAACAGGTCTTCGCTCGCGAAGAAGCGCCCGAGCCGCCCGAAGGCGGTCACCACCTCGTCGGAGACGTAGAGGATGCCGTGCGCTTCGCAAACCCGCTTCATGCGCCGGTGGTAGCCCTCGGGCGCCACCAGCACGCCGCCCGCCCCCATGATCGGCTCGGCGATGAAGCAGGCGACGTTGCCGGCGCCGAGCTCGGCGACCTTGCGCTCGAACTCCTCCACCAGGAAGTCGCAGTACTCCGCCTCCCCGGCGACCCCCTCGGGCATGCGGTAGCAGTTGGCCTCCGAGACGTGGTGCACGAGCCCCTCGGGGAACCGGAAGCCGGGTTTGTCGCCGGGCTTCCCGGACAGGGCCGCGGCCAGGAACGTGCTGCCGTGGTAGGCGTTGCGGCGCGAGATGACGAAGCGCCGCGACGGCTCGCCCACGTTGTCGAAGTAGTAGTGCGCGATGCGCACCGCCGTGTCGTTGGCGGACGAGCCGCCGGTGCTGTAGAAGACGTGGTCGAGGTCGCCCGGCGCGAGCGCGGCGAGCTTCTCGGCCAGCTCCGTCGCCGGGGGGTTGCCGAGGTTGGTGAAGTAGGAGTACTGCGGCAGGGCCGCGAGCTGCTCGGCCGCCGCCTCGACCAGCTCCCGGCGCCCGAAGCCGGCGTTGGCGAACCACAGCCCCCCCATGCCGTCGAGGAAGCGGTTACCGGCGGCGTCCCAGACGTAGGCCCCCTCGCCGCGCACCATGATGGTGGAGCCGGTCCGGGTCCAGTCGGCGAAGTCCGTCCACGGATGGATGCAGTGGTCGAGGTCGGCCTGCCGGAGGCTCTCCGCGTCGTAGTTCCGAAGTGGCGGCATCGGCGGGCTCCCGTTCCTACTCGCGCGGCCGTCAGTGTACGCGCTCCGGGCCGCCCGGCCGCACCTCCATCGCGATCTCGAACGAGCGCACGCGCGCGCCGTGGTCGTAGATCTGGGAGGCGAGCATGATCTCGTCCACCCCCGTGCGCGCGGCGAAGCGCTCCATCTCCGCGCGCACGGTGGCGGGCGAGCCGGCCGCCGTGCACGCCCCCTGCTCGTCCAGCATGGCCCGCTCCTCCGGGGTCAGCCGCTCCTCGAAGCCGTCGTCCGGCGGCGGCAGGGGGCGGGGCCGGCCGCGGCGCAGCCACAGCGTGGACTGGCGCGCCGAGGTGCGAAGGAGGCGCGCCTCGTCGTCGCTGCCGGCGGCGAACACGTTGAGCCCCGCCATGGCGTAGGGCTCGGCGAGCTGCCCGGAGGGCCGGAAGGAGCGGCGGTAGGCGTCGAGCGCGGGCATCAGGGCGGCGGGCGCGAAGTGCGACGCGAAGGCGTAGGGCAGTCCGAGCGCGGCGGCGAGCTGCGCCCCGTAGAGGCTCGAGCCGAGGATCCACAGGGGCACGTTGCGGCCCGCACCCGGAATCGCCCGCACGGCCGTGTCCGGCTCCGGCGCGCGCAGGTAGCCCTGCAGCTCCAGCACGTCGCGCGGGAAGCCGTCGGGGTCGCCGTGGAGGTTGCGGCGGAGCGCGAGCGCGGTGTGCGGGTCGGTGCCGGGCGCCCGGCCGAGGCCGAGGTCGATGCGCCCCGGATGCAGCGCGTCGAGCGTGCCGAACTGCTCGGCGATGACGAGCGGCGCGTGGTTCGGCAGCATGATCCCGCCCGCCCCCACCCGGATCGTGCTCGTCCCGCCCGCGACGTGGGCGATCACCACTGCGGTGGCCGCGCTCGCGATGCCGGGGATGTTGTGGTGCTCGGCCACCCAGTACCGGCGGTACCCCAGCGCCTCGGCGCGGCGCGCGAGGTCGAGGGAGTTGGCGAGCGCGCGCTCGGGACTCCCGCCTTCGGTGATGGGTGAGAGGTCGAGGATGGAGAGCGCGGTCATCGGTTGGGGTTCCGGACGGGAGGGGCGTTCCCGGCGGGGCCGATTATCCCAGCACCCGGCGGCGGCCGGCGCACCGGCGGCGGTTGGACCGGGCGCCGGCCCTGGTGTACGGTGCCGTCATGCCGCTTCGCGCCTTCCATCCCGCCGTCCGGTCCTGGTTCGAATCGGAGTTCGGGGCGCCCACCGCCTGCCAAGCCCGGGCCTGGCCGTCGATCCGCGCCGGCGAGCACGTCCTGATCGCGGCCCCCACCGGCTCCGGCAAGACCCTCGCCGCGTTCCTCGCGGTCATCGACGAGCTGGTGCGCGAGGCGGAGCGGGGCGCGCTCGAGGAGCGC
>CAZSPS010000045.1:0-10435 GCA_964608875.1 uncultured Ectothiorhodospiraceae bacterium | reverse complement strand
TCGAACGGTTCGAGACCCGCCCGAACGCCCCGTCCGCCGAGGTGCCGAAGAGCCCCTGCTCCTCGTAGAGGCCGCCGGCGCTGGCGGCGGTCCGGTGTCGGGCATGGTGTTCTCGTGGCGTCCGTCGTCGTCCGGCCCGCGCTCGGCCCTGCGCCTTCGTGCCGGCGGCCTCTACGAGGAGCAGGGGCTCTTCGGCACCTCGGCGGACGGGGCGTTCGGGCGGGTCTCGAACCGTTCGATGTTCGCGGGGGCGGAGCGGAGCTGGGAAGCGCGCGGAGGCGGCGGCGGCTGGCGGGTGTCGGCGAGCGCGGAGCTCGGGATGTCGTCGCCGGACTGGGAGGGGGCGCTGGTCTCGAGCGCATCGCCGGTGGTGACGAGCGGCTTCTCGCTCCGCGCCGCGCGCGCCGCGCCGTGGGGCGGCGACCGCCGGCGTCCGGGCCGGCTGGAGTGGTCGCTGACGCAGCCGCTGCGCGTGGAGCGTGCGGACGTGACCCTCTCGGCGCCGGTCAAGCGCGTTCGGAGCACGGGCGAAGTGGTGCGCGAACGCTGGCCTGTGAGCGCCGCGCCCTCGGGCCGCCAGCTCGACCTCGGTGTCCGCTGGGAGCGCCCGCTCGCCGGGCACGGCGCGCTCCGCCTCGGGGCCGTGCGGACCTACGAGCCCGGCCACGACGCCGACGCCGCTCCCCGCTGGAGCCTCCTCGCCGGCCTCCGCTACGCCTTCTGAGCCCCCGTTCGGCCCCCTCTCCTCCCGTCGGTCCTCCACCTCGCGGGCGGCGTGGCATTGCGCATCGGCCTCCGGTGAGGCTACACTTCGCCGCTTCCTTCGAGCGTGGGGGCGCACGGGCGTCCGATGGTCAAGATTCGACTGGCGAGAACGGGGGCCAAGAAGCGCCCCTTCTACCACCTGGTTGCGGCGGACCACCGGAGTCCGCGCGACGGGCGGTTCATCGAGCGGCTGGGGTTCTTCAACCCGATCGCGGTCGGCGGCGAAGTCCGGCTGCGGGTGAAGACCGAGCGGGTCGACCACTGGCTCGGCCACGGGGCGAAGATGAGCGAGCGGGCGGCGAAGCTCGTCGAGGAGGCGCGCGCCGCGCCGGAAGGCGAGGTGGCCGCCCCGCCCAGGAAGGCGCCCCCCGTCGGCAAGCCGAAGGCGGCGGCCGAAGAGGCGAAGGAAGCGGCGGTAGCCGCCGCGCTCGAGAGCGAAAAGACGGACGGAGAGGCGGCCGCCGCGCAGGCCCCGGAAGCCGCGGCGGAGAAGCCGGAGCCCGCTGCCGAGGAACCGGCCGCCGCTGCGGAAGCCGCGGAGCCTGCCGCAGACGAGCCGGCCGCCGCCGCGGAAGAGCCGGAACCGGCCGCGGAAGCCGCGAAACCCGCCGAAGAAAAACCGAAGCCCGCAGCGAAGACGCCGGAGCCCGCCACGGAAGAACCCCCCGCGCAAGGGTCGGAGGCCGCCGCCGAGACGCCGGAGCCTGCCGCAGAGGATCCGGCAGCCGCCCCGGAAGAGCCGGAACCGGCCGCGGAAGCCGCAGAACCTGCCGAGGAAAAACCGAAGCCGGCCCGCAAGCCCGCCGCGAAGACCGCCAAGGCCGGGAAACCCGCGGCGAAGACGCCGGAGCCCGCCGCCACGGAAGGCTCGGAGCCTGACGCCGGAGAGCCGGAGCCCGAAGCGGCGGACGCCTCCGAAGACCCGCCCCCGTCCGGGAAACGCTGAGGCGAGAATGCGATGCCCCGCCCCGCCGTGGTGCCGGTGGGCACGATCGGCCGGGCGCACGGGGTGCGGGGCTGGGTCCGGGTCCGTTCCGACATGGACCCCGCGGAAGAGTTGCTGCGCTACGGCGTGTGGCTGCTCGACCGGGGCGGCGGCGAGTGGCGGCCGGCCACCGTCGAGGCCGCCCGCGCGCACGGCAAGGCGTTCGTCGCGCACCTGGAGGGGGTGGACGACCGCGACGCGGCGGCCGGTCTCGCCGGAACCCGGCTGGGCCTGCCGCGCGGCGACCTGCCCGAGCCGGAGGAAGGCCGGTACTACTGGGCGGACCTCATCGGGCTCGAAGTAGTGAACGAAGCGGGAGAGCCGCTCGGCGTGGTGCGCGAGATGATCGAGACCGGGGCGAACGACGTCATGGTGATCGGGCCGGCCGCAGCCGGGGCCGGGACCGAGGACCGGGCCGAAGCCGTGGCCGGCAGCGGCGTCGGCGGGCCGGCCGCCGCCGGACGGGGCAGGGGCGGACCGGAGCGGATCGTCCCTTTCCTCATGGGCCGCGTGGTCCGTGGCGTGGACCTCGAGGCCGGCCGCATCCGGGTCGCGTGGGACTCCGGGGAAGACGGAAGCTGAAGGGACGTTCGAGGCCCGGCCCATGCACATCGCGGTAGTGACCCTCTTCCCGTCCATGTTCGACGCGCTGCGCGCCGGCGGAGTGACGGCGCGCGCGGCCGAGCGCGGCCTCTTCCGCCTCGTGACGGTCAACCCGCGGGACTTCACCGCCGACCCCCACCGCACCGTGGACGACCGCCCCTACGGAGGCGGGCCCGGCATGGTGCTGATGTTCGAGCCGATGTACCGCGCCGTCGAGGCGGCGCAGGCCCGGCTCGGCGCCGAGGCCGCCGGCGGCGGTGCCGGCGCCGCCGCCGCCGGCCGCGGCGGCCCGGCGCGCACCGTGCTGCTGAGCCCGCAGGGCGCGCGGCTGGACCAGGCCGCGGTGCGCCGCCTCGCGGGGTGCGAACGCCTGGTGCTGGTGTGCGGGCGCTACGAGGGAGTGGACGAGCGGCTGGTGGAGGCCGTGGTCGACGAAGAGGCGTCGCTCGGCGACTTCGTGCTGAGCGGCGGCGAGCCGGCCGCGATCGCCCTCATCGACGCCATGGTCCGCCTGCTGCCGGGCGCCCTCGGGCACGGGGACTCCGCCGCCGAGGACTCGTTCTCGCCTGCCTCCGGCGGGCTGCTCGACTGGCCGCAGTACACGCGTCCGGAGCGGCTCGGCCCCGAGCACGGCGCGCGCGCGGTGCCGCCGGTGCTGCTGGGCGGCGACCACGGCGCGGTGCGGCGCTGGCGCGAGAAGCAGGCCCTCGGCCGCACCTGGCTGCGCCGCCCCGACCTCCTGGGCGGTCTCGACTCCGGCCGGCGCGCCCTGCTGGAGGAGTTCATCGCCGAGCACCGCGCGCCCGGATGAGCCGCCACCCACCACCCACCATCCACCCCGAACGACACGGAACGGACCGAACAGCCATGGCCAACATCATCGAAGAGCTGGAACGCGAGCAACTGGCCGCCGAGCTCCCGGACTTCGCGCCGGGAGACACGGTGGTCGTGCGGGTACGGGTGCGCGAGGGCGCGCGCGAGCGCCTGCAGGCGTTCGAGGGGGTGGTCATCGCCATCCGCAACCGCGGCCTCAACTCCGCCTTCACCGTGCGCAAGGTCTCGCACGGCGAGGGGGTGGAGCGCGTGTTCCAGACCCACAGCCCCGCCATCGCCGGCATCGAGGTCAAGCGCCGCGGCGCGGTGCGGCGCGCGAAGCTCTACTACCTGCGCGAGCGCTCCGGACAGGCCGCCCGCATCAAGGAGAAGCTGAAGCGCAAGTGAGCGAGCGCGCGGTCATCGAGGGGTTCCTGGATGCGCTCTGGATGGAGCGGGGCCTCAGCGAGAACACCCTGAAGGCGTACCGCGCCGACCTCGAACACTTCTCGCGCTTCGCCGCCGCCCGCGGCTTCGGCCTGCTGCGGGCGGAGCGCGTGCACGTCCTCGACTACCTGGCGTCCACGGCCGGCGCCTCTCCGCGCACCGTCGCGCGGCGGCTCTCCGCGCTGCGCCGCTTCTACGCCCACCAGGTCCGCCTCGGCGCGCTCGCGGACAACCCCATGGAGCGGGTCGACGCCCCCCGGCTCGGCCGCCCCCTGCCGGGCGCGCTGACCGAGCGCGAGGTCGAGCGCTTGCTCGCCGCCCCCGACGCCCGCACCGCGCTCGGTCTGCGCGACCGCGCCATGCTCGAGGTGCTCTACGCGACGGGGCTGCGCGTCTCGGAGCTGGTGGGGCTCGAGCTCGCCTCCGTCAGCCTTCGCCGAGGGCTGGTGCAGGTGGTGGGGAAGGGCGGCCGGGAGCGGCTGGTGCCGCTCGGCGAGGTGGCCCTCGATTGGCTGGAGCGGTTCGTGCGCGAGGCGCGCCCGGAGCTCCTGGGCGGGCGCGCGGGCGAGGCGGTGTTCCCCACCCGGCGCGGCGCCGCCATGACGCGCCAGGCGTTCTGGGGCCTCGTCAAGCGCTACGCGCTGCGCGCCGGCATCGCGCGTCCGGTGACCCCCCACACCCTGCGCCATGCGTTCGCCACCCACCTCCTGAACCACGGCGCGGACCTGCGCGTCATCCAGCTGCTGCTGGGCCACCGCGACATCTCCACCACCCAGATCTATACGCACGTCGCGCGCGAGCGCCTGCAAAGGCTCCACGCCGAGCACCATCCCCGCGGCTAGCCGGCGCCGCCGCCGCCTCCCCCCTGCCGCCTTCGCCGGTTGCTAGAATGGCGCGGTGCGGGCGCCGGGTCCGGTTGCGAGGCCGGAGTTGCAGGGCGGGGAGGGCTGAACGATGGCGGCGAACGGCGGCGAACGGCCGCGCGCGGCGCGGCGGCGGAGCGCGGCGGCGGGGGTCGTCCTGACGGCCGCGGCCGCCGCGGCGGGGCTCGGGTTCGCGCCGGCGGCGGGAGGCGCCGGCAGCGGCGGCGGCGGCGTCCCGGAGCCGGTGCGGGCCGTCGTGCGCAACATGACGGACGCGGGCGAGGCGGGGGCGATCGTCCGCCCGTCGCCCGCCCCCGGCTTCTACGAGGTGCTCGCCGACGGCGGCGTGTTCTACGTGAGCGAGGACGGACGCTTCCTCTTCCACGGCGCCCTCTACGACGTGGCGGACCGGCGCAACCTCACCGAGGCCGCCCATCGGGAGGCGCGCAGCGAGACGCTCCGCCAGCTCGACGAGGACACGCTCATCGTGTTCGCGCCCGCGTCCTCGCAGGTGAAGCATACGGTGACCGTGTTCACGGACGTGGACTGCCCGTACTGCGCGCGCTTCCACCTCGAGGTGCCGGAGCTGAACGCGCGCGGGGTCGAGGTGCGCTATGCGGCCTGGCCGCGGACCCCCGAGGGGACGCCCAGCTACGCGCGCTCGGTCTCCGTGTGGTGCGCCTCCGACCGGCAGCGGGCCATGACCGCCGCCAAGGCGGGCGAGGAGGTGGCGCCCGCCTCCTGCGACAACCCGGTGCAGGCGCACTTCGACCTCGGGCGCCGGCTCGGGGTCCGCGGCACCCCCACCATCGTCGCCGACGACGGCATGGTGTTCGGCGGCTACGTCCCGTACCGGGAGCTGGTGCGCGCGCTCGAGCAAGGGTAGGCGCGGGGGGCGGTGGGGTGCGCGCCATCTTCATCGTCCTCGGCGTCGTGCTGGTGCTGGTGTGGCTCGGGGTCGAGCTGCGCTCGCGGCTGCCCAACCTGGCGCTGGCCTGCTTCGGGCTCGCCGTGGTGTTCGGGGCGCTGCTGATCGGCGCGTTCTTCGGGATGTACGGGCCCGAGCACGGGCCGGGAGTCGAGAGATGAAGGGCACGAAGGGTACGGAGGGCGCGGAGGCCCGGGGCGGCGCCGATGCGGGACCGGTGGAGCTCCGCACCCGCCCGGACCGCTACCGGCACTGGCGGCTCGAGATCGACGGGCCGGTGGCGGTGCTGCGGCTCGACGTGGACGAGCGGGGCGGCATCGGCCCCGGCTACGAGCTCAAGCTCAACTCCTACGACCTCGGGGTGGACGTCGAGCTGCACGACGCCGTCGAGCGGCTGCGCTTCGAGCATCCGGAGGTGGGGGCGGTGGTCGTCACCTCGGCGCGCGAGCGGGTGTTCTCCGCCGGCGCCAACATCCGCATGCTGGGCCGCTCGGGGCACGCGGACAAGGTCAACTTCTGCAAGTTCACCAACGAGACCCGCAACGCCATCGAGGACGCCTGCGCGCACTCCGGGCAGCGCTACATCGCGGCCCTGAACGGGGCGGCGGCGGGCGGCGGCTACGAGCTGGCCCTCGCCACGGACTGGATCATGCTGGTGGACGACGGGACGAGCGCGGTGTCCCTGCCCGAGGTGCCGCTGCTCGGCGTGCTGCCGGGCACGGGCGGGCTCACGCGGGTGGTCGACAAGCGCAAGGTGCGGCGCGACCACGCGGACTTCTTCTGCACCGTGGAGGAAGGGGTGCGCGGGCGGCGCGCGCTCGACTGGCGGCTGGTGGACGAGCTGGTCCCGAAGTCGAAGTTCGACGAGGCGGTGCGCGCGCGCGCCGAGGAGTTCGCGGGCGCCCGGGCGCCGGCGGGGCCGGGCATCGCATGGCCGGACCTCGAGTGCGAGGCCGGCCCCGACGCGCGGCGCTACCGCCACCTCGAGGTCCGCATCGACCGCGCCGCGCGCACCGCGGAGCTGACCCTGCACGGCCCGCCCGACGAGCCGCCGCCGGACGGGGCCGACGGGGTGCAGGCGGCGGGCGCGGACCTGTGGCCGCTCGCGCTCGCGCGCGAGCTCGACGACGCCGTGCTGTGGCTGCGGCACAACGAGCTCGAGATCGGCACCTGGCTCGTGCGCTCGCGCGGCGACCTCGCGCGCGTGCTGGCCTTCGAGACGCTGCTCGACGCCCACCCCGAACACTGGCTGGTGCGCGAGATCCGGCTCTTGTGGCGGCGGGTGCTGAAGCGCCTGGACGTGGTCGGGCGGAGCCAGATCGCGCTGGTCGAGCCCGGCAGCTGCTTCGCCGGGACCCTGCTGGAGCTGGTGCTCGCGGCGGACCGCTCCTACATGCTGCGCGGGCAGTTCGAGGACGGCCCGGCGCCGCCCGCCGAGGTCGCGCTCGCGCCGGTGAACCTCGGCGCCTCGCCGGCGGTGAACGGCCTCGCGCGGCTCGCCATGCGCTACCCCGAGCTCGACGGGCGCCTCCCGGACGCGCTGCGCGAGGCGGCCGGCCGGCCGCTCGACGCCGACGCGGCCGAAGCGCTGCGCATCGTCACCTTCACCCCGGACGACCTCGACTGGGAGGACGAGGTGCGGGTCGCGGTCGAAGAGCGCGCGAGCTTCTCGCCTGACGCCCTGGTGGGGATGGAAGCGAGCCTTCGCTGCCCCGGCCCCGAGACCATGGAGTCGAAGATCTTCGGCCGGCTCAGCGCGTGGCAGAATTGGATCTTCCAGCGGCCCAACGCGGTCGGCGAGCGGGGCGCGCTGATGCTCTACGGCACCGGCCGCGGGGCGGAGTTCGATCGCCGGAGGACGTGACCCATGGCCAGCGTCGACCTGAACCAGCTCATCCCCAACAACGTCGGCCTCGGCGACGACCGGCGCCTCAGGCGCGCGCTCGAGGCGTGGCAGCCGGCCTACGTGGAGTGGTGGCGGGAGGCGGGGCCGGACGGCCTGCAGACGAGCGACGTGTACCTGCGCACCGCCATCGACGTGGACACCGGCGGCTGGGCGCACTACGACTTCGTGAAGATGCCGGAGTACCGCTGGGGCATCTTCCTCGCCCCGCCCGCCGAGGGCCGCACCATCGGCTTCGGCGAGTCGAAGGGCGAGCCGGTGTGGCAGGAGGTGCCGGGCGAGCACCGGGGGGCGCTGCGGCGCATCATCACCGTGCAGGGCGACACCGAGCCCGCCTCGGTCGAGCAGCAGCGCCGGCTCGGCGCCACCTGCCCCTCGCTCTACGATCTCCGCTCGCTGCTGCAGGTGAACGTGGAGGAGGGCCGCCACCTGTGGGCGATGGTCTACCTGCTGCACGCCTACTTCGGGCGCGACGGCCGCGACGAGGCCGACGCCCTGCTCGAACGCCGCTCGGGCGACGCCGACCGCCCGCGCATCCTCGGCGCTTTCAACGAGGCCACCCCGGACTGGCTCTCGTTCTTCATGTTCACCTACTTCACCGACCGCGACGGCAAGTTCCAGCTCGCCGCCCTGCAGGAATCGGCCTTCGACCCGCTGGCGCGCACCTGCCGCTTCATGCTCAAGGAGGAGTCGTACCACATGTACGTCGGGGAGACGGGCCTCACGCGCGTGGTGCAGCGCACCGCGGACGCGCTGCGCGAGGCGCCGGACGCGGACCCGCGCACGCTCGGGGTCATCGACCTCGAGACGTTCCAGAAGTACTTGAACTTCCACTACTCGGTGACCCTCGACCTGTTCGGGGCGGAGGTCTCCACCAACTCCGCCAACTGGTACACGATGGGGCTCAAGGGCCGCTACCAGGAGGGGCGGATCGACGACGACCACCGCCTCGAGTCCGCGGCCTACCCGCTGCTGCAGCCGGGGAAGGAGGGCTTCGAGACGCGCGATGCGTCCGCCCTCGAGGTGCTGAACGAGCGTCTGCGCGACGACTTCATCGCCGACGTGGAGATCGGGGTGCGCAAGTGGAACCGGGTGCTCGACGACGCCGGGGTGGACTTCGAGCTGCGCCTGCCCCACCGCGCGTTCAACCGGCAGATCGGGCTCTTCCGCGACCTCCCGACGACCCCGGACGGGAAGGTGGTGAGCGCCGAGGAGTGGCGGCGCCGGGAGGACGAGTGGCTGCCGACCGCGCGCGACCGCGAGTACGTGGCGTCGCTCATGACCGGGGCGGTGTACGAGCCCGGCCGGTTCGCGAACTGGATCGCGCCGCCGGCGCGTGGGGTGGACCACCGGCCGGTGGACTTCGAGTACGTGCGGTTCGGCTGATCGTGTCCGATTGCATGTACTCGTCGATCGACCTCCAGGCCTCGCCGCCGCGCGTTGACCTGCCGCGCGAGTACAACGCGGCGGCGGACCTCGTGGACCGTCATCTCGACACCGAGCGCGCCGGGCGCACGGCGGTGGTGGACGCGAACGGCGCTTGGACCTACGCCGAGCTCGCCGAGCGCATCAACCGCTTCGGCAATGCGCTGCGCGACCCCGTGGTGGGGGTGAGGATGGAGAACCGGGTCGCGCTCTGCCTGCTCGACACGGTGGACTTCCCGGCCGCGTTCCTCGGGGCGATGAAGATCGGCGCGGTGCCGGTCCCCCTCAACACGATGCTCACCTCGTCCGACTACGACTTCCTCCTGCGCGACAGCCGCGCCCGCGTCCTGGTGGTGAGCCCGGAGCTGTACGGGGCGTTCGCGCCGATCCTTGCGGACCAGCCGTGGCTCGGCACGGTGGTGGTGGCGGGGACGGGACACGAACCGGAGGCCGAGAAGCGGCAGAAGGAGTCGGTGGCGGAGTTCGGGACGTGGCCGTTCCACTTCCCGTTCGGGACTTTCCTGGAGGAGGCCGATCCCGAGCTCTGGCCCGCTCTCACCACGCCGGACGACGTGGCGTTCTGGCTCTATACCTCCGGCACCACGGGGGAGCCGAAGGGCGCGGTGCACCTGCACCGCGACCTCGTGCACACGGTCGCCGGCTACGGCTTGGGGGTGCTCGGCATCGAGCCGGACGACGTGGTCTTCTCCGCCGCCAAGCTGTTCTTCGCCTACGGGCTCGGGAACGCGCTCACCCTGCCGCTCTACGTGGGGGCCACCGCCGTCCTTCACGCCGGGCGCCCCACCCCGGATGCGGTGATGTCGGTGCTGCGCGAGCACCAGCCGACGATGTTCTTCGGCGTGCCGACGCTCTACGGCAACCTGCTGGCGGACCCGGCGAACGAGCGGGCGGCGGGATCGGAGCGCCTGCGGCGCTGCGTGTCGGCGGGCGAGGCGCTGCCCGAGGGGGTGGCGCGCACCTGGGAGGAGCGTTTCGGGACCCCGATCCTGGACGGGCTCGGCACCACCGAGCTGCTGCACGTGTTCCTCAGCAACCGCCCGGACGACTACCGCTACGGCACCACGGGGCGCGAGCCGGTGCCGGGGTACGAGGTGAAGCTGGTCGACGAGCACGGGGAGACGGTGGCGCCCGGCGAGATGGGCGAGCTGTGCGTCAGCGGCCCGACTTCCGCCGTCGCCTACTGGAACCGGCGCGACAAGAGCCTGGAGACGTTCCACGGCCCCTGGACCCGCACCGGGGACCGCTACCGGCGCGACGACGACGGGTACTACGTGTGCTGCGGGCGGAGCGACGACATGCTCAAGGTGGGCGGCATCTGGGTGTCGCCGCTCGAGGTCGAGAGCGCCCTCATCGAGCACGAAGAGGTGGTGGAGGCGGCGGTGGTCGGGCGCGCGGACGGCAACGGGCTGGTCAAGCCCCAGGCGTTCGTGGTGCCGTCCCAACCCGGGCGCGCCTCGCCGGAGTTGGCGGAGGAGTTGCAGCGCTTCGTCAAGGAGCGCTTGGCGCCCTACAAGTACCCGCGCTGGATCGAGTTCCTTCCCGAGCTGCCGAAGACCGCGACCGGCAAGATCAAGCGCTACCAGCTGCGGGCGTGATCGAGTCGGGCTTCCTCGCCGTCGCGGGCGGCCGGGTCGAGTACGCCCGCTGGGGGGCGGGGGAGGGGAGCGGCGCCGCCGCCGCCC
>CAZSPS010000044.1:0-1780 GCA_964608875.1 uncultured Ectothiorhodospiraceae bacterium | reverse complement strand
GGTGACCCCCTGGCTCGTCTTGCAGGCCATGCCGGGGTCGGACAGCACGGCGCGGTCGTCGTGGGTGTGGGTGTCGATGAAGCCGGGGGCGACGACGAGCCCGGCCGCGTCGATCTCGCGCGCGCCGCGCATCGAGTCGAGTTGGCCGACCGCGGAGATGCGGTCGCCGTCGACGGCCACGTCCGCCGCGCGGCCGGGCGCGCCGCTCCCGTCCACCACCGTGCCGCCGCGCAGCAGCAGCTCGCATTCGCTCCGGCTCATCCTTCCCGCCTCCCCCACTCCGGTCCGTTCGTTCGTCCCGCCGCGATTCAGAACTTCGCGTCGAGGCGGAGGCCGATGCGCCGGCCGTCCTCTTCGCCGCCTTCGAGCTCGAGGCCGCCGCTGAGGTCCGGCGCCCCGTGCGCCGACGGTGTGAACCACCAGCCGAGGCCCCACGTGGAGCCCGTCTCCGTCAGGCCGAGGCTCGCCTTGGGGGTGCCGGTGTAGCGGCCCTCGAACGCGCGCAGGCCGTAGCCGAGCTCCGCGCCCATGCGGGCGCCCGGCAGCGCGGCGTCCCCGCCCCCGTGCATGTCTTCGACCGTTTGCCGGTCGAACAGGGCGTCCAGGCCGCCGGTGGTGGAGCGCCCCCCGTAGCCGCCGTCGAGCGACACCGAAAGCCCGCGGCTTCCGAGCGGGTCCGCGTCGTAGCGCAGCCCGCCGGAGATGCCCCATTCGCGCCGGCCGGGACCGCTGTGCGCGAACAGCGAACGGCCCTGGAAGTCGGCCGAGAGTCCGCGCGCGGGGTGCGCGTAGGCGAGGCCGACCCCGGCGTCCATGCCGCGCCCGCTGCCCGCGTCGCCGCCGTCGTAGAGCACGCCGAGGTCCACGACGGGCGCGAGCGTCCCACCGTGCGCGAGCGCGGTGCGGCTCCCCGCGGCTTCGAGGCCGAGGCGCAGGCGGTTGGCATGGCTTTGCAGCGCCGCGAGCGCTTCCGTCGCCTCCGAGTCCATGCGCACGATCGAGGCGTCCGCCTTCAACGCCAGCGAGACTCCGCCGCCGGCTTCGTCCGCCGTCGTCAACTCGGTGCGCATTCCGGCCGCGCCCATGGTGAGGGCGACGTCGGTCTCGACGGCGGCGCCGTTCCCGCTCCCGCTCCCGCCCTTCGGCACGACCTTGAGGTCGCCCTCGCCGTAGCCGGTTACCGCCCACGCCGAGGAGCGCTCCGTGAGCGCGTAGCGGGCGTAGGGGTAGACGCCGGTCAGGGTGGACTCGATCGAGCCCCCTTCCTCGTCCCGGTAATCGCCTTCGCCGTCGCTGTGGCCGACGGAAAGGCCCGCCACCCACGGGCCGAACGACCAGTCGGCCCCGAACTGGCCCATCGTCAGCTCGCCCTCGAGCTCGACCTCGCCCTCACGGCCTGCGAAGGACGTATGGCCGCCCCGGCCCCACAGCGACACGCACCCGCTCTGCGGCGCGCCGTACGTGAGCGAGAACGAGCTGCGGCGCAGCGCCTCCTCGTCCTTCAGCGCCCGCACGCCGAGCCAGTCCCGCGGGTCTTCGCCGCCGAACCACGCGCGCACGGCGTTGGCGGCGAAGGCGTCGTCCTCGTCGCCCGGGGTCCAGCGGACCTGCCGCCCGGCAAGGCTCATCTCCCCCTGCTGCGCACACGACGGCGCCGCGTGCAGGCGCCGGCCCACCGCGTCCAGCACCTGGTCCGACACCGCCCTGCCGAACAGCCCCATCCACGCCTCGATCCTGGCCTCGTGCCCGGCGGTGGGCGCCGCCTGCACCGGGAGCGTGG
>CAZSPS010000043.1:0-4325 GCA_964608875.1 uncultured Ectothiorhodospiraceae bacterium | reverse complement strand
GGCGGCGCGCGCGGCGTGCTGCTCATGCAGTCGAGCGGGGTGGGCAACTGCATCAACTTCCTCTCCCTCGTCAAGGGCGGGCAGTTCCCCTTCCTGATGCTGGTGAGCATGCGGGGCGACTTCGGAGAGGGGAACCCGTGGCAGGTGCCGATGGGGCGGGCGGTGGAGCCCGTGCTGGAAGCGATGGGGGTCATCTGCCTGCGGGTGGAGGAAGCGGACGGAGTGGCGCCGGCCGTCCGCGCCGCCTCCACCATGGTGTTCCAGTCCGGGCAGGCGGTGGCGGTGCTGCTGACCCAGCGTCTCATCGGCGCCAAGCCGTTCTGACATGACCGCCATGACCGCGACCGCCGCGCACGCGCACGACTTCACCCTCGACCGCAACGAGGCGGTGCCGCAGCTGGTCGGCCGCCACGAGGACTTCCTCATCGTCGCGGGGCTCGCGGGCACCGCCCGCGACCTCACCTTCCTGAGCGACGACGCGCCCCACGTCTTCGCGTTCGCGGGCGCGATGGGAGCCGCGGTCGGGGTGGGGCTCGGCCTCGCCCTCGCCCGCCCGGACCGCCGCGTGCTGGTGGTGACCGGGGACGGCGAGCTGCTCATGAACGTCGGCTCGCTCGCCACCGTGGCGGTCGCGGACCCGCCGAACCTCGCCATCGTATGCGTGGACAACGGGCACTACGGCGAGACCGGCTACCAGAAGAGCCACACCAGCCTCGGCGTGGACCTGGAGCGGATGGCGGCCGGGGCCGGCATCCGCACCACCCGCACGGTGCGGCGCGCCGACGAGATCGCGGACGCGTCGCGGCTGATCCGCGAGGGCAACGGCGCGTCGTTCGTGCTGATGCGGGTGCAGCCGAACGAATCGCCCCCGCACAAGCGCGACCTCGACCCCACCGCCGAGAAGCTGCGCTTCCGCGACGCCCTGCTCCCGCGCCCCGGCCGAACATGACGACATGACCAGGATCGCCAACACCGCCAAGGACCGCCTGCTGGCGGGCGAGCTCGCCCTCGGGGTTGGGCTGCGCCAAGCGCGCACCGCCGACATCGGCAAGATCATGAAGACCTGCGGCTACGACTGGCTGTTCATCGACATGGAGCACAACTCGATGTCGGTCGACACCGCGGCCCAGATCAGCGTCGCGGCGCAGGACGCCGGCATCGCCCCCATCGTGCGCGTGCCGGGGTTCCAGCACTTCCACGCAACGCGCGTCCTCGACGGCGGCGCGCAGGGGGTGGTGGTGCCGCACGTCGACACGCCCGAGATCGCGGCCGAGATGGTGCGCAACTGCAAGTACCCGCCGGAGGGGCGCCGCTCGGTCACCGGGCGCCTGCCGCAGGTCGACTTCCAGGCGGTGCCGCCGGACGAGACGACGGCGGCGGTCAACGACTCCACCCTGGTCGTGGTGATGGTGGAGACGCCGGCCGCGGTGGAGAACGTCGAGGCGATCGCGGCCGTGCCGGGGGTGGACTCGATCCTCATCGGCACGAACGACCTCTGCGCCGAGATGGGGATCCCGGGCGCGGTCGGCGAGCCGCGCATCCAGGAGACCGTGGAGCGGGTGGTGGCCGCCTGCCGCGCGCACGGCAAGCACCCGGGCCTGGGCGGCGTCTACGACCCGCCGCTCATGGAGCGCTACGTCGCCATGGGCATGCGCCTCATCCTGTGCGGCAGCGACCTCACCTTCCTGATGGCGGCGGCCGGGGAACGGAGCGCCCGCCTGCGCTCCCTCTCCCTCTGACCCGCGCACCCCTGCCCGCCGCCCCCCAAGGGGAGGGGATCAGGCGCGGAAGCGGGCGCGCACGGTTCCGAGGGGGCCGCAGTCGGCTTCGGCCTCGTCTCCGGGCGAGAGCGGCGCGATGCCGGTGCAGGTGCCGGTGGTGACCACATCCCCCGCCCGCAGGCCGCGGGGCGCGAGCTCCGGGTGGTTCGCGAGCCACGCGACCCCCGCCACCGGATCGCCGAACACCAGCATCCCGCCGTTCCCGGACGCGGTCTCGGCGCCGTTGATGCGCAGGACGATGGACTGCGCCGCCAGGTCGGCGCTCCGCCAGTCGCCGTCCGCCGGACCCAGGACGAAGTCGACGTTGGCGCCGCCGTCCGCGATGGCGAGGACCCCCGCCCCCGCCAGCCCGCCCTCGACGCGCGCGCCCACGATCTCGAGGCCCGGAGTCACCCAGGCCACCGCCGCCCGCACCTCGTCCGGGGTCCAGGGTTCGGAGCGGGGCGGGAGGTCGGCTGCGAGCCCCACCGCGAACTCGGCCTCGATGCCGGGCGCGTGCTCCATCGGCAGCCGCACGGCCGCGCCGCTCTCCCGGAACGCCTCGCGGTAGAGCGGCCCGAAGAAGGGTCCGTCCACCCCCAGCATGTTCATCGCGAACTCGGCGGTGGCCCCGATCTTGAACCCCGCGACCTCGTAGCCCGAGGCCTCGGTCATGGCGCGCTGCACCCGGTAGGCGGCCGCCTCGCCGCGGGGCCGCTCCCCTTCCCCGACCCGGACCCGATGCCCGTCGCGCCGCGCCTCCCACAGCCGGCGCGCGAGCGCCCGCTCTTCCCGTGATGCCTGCGTCATGCCGCCCCTCCCGAAACCGTTCCCGTCCACCCGGCCCGCGAACGGGTCCGCCCCCGGAAGCCCGGGGCCCCGCCCGCGCCCGATGATACTGCGAGCCCGTTCGATACCGGTACGTTCCGGGCTGCGCCCGGCGGCGCGCGCCCGGCCGGCCACGATTGCGTACCATCATGGGGGCCTTGCGTTCCCCCGCCCGTCCTCGGCCGACGGGCCGCATCCGGAGACGGCGCATGATCCCGAGCGACGTACATCCCCAGATCCAGGCGTTCCTTCGGCAGGCGGCGGAGGCGGGACTCCCCCCCATCCACGCGCTCGATCCCGCCGCCGCCCGCACCCAGTTCGAGGAAGCGATGCGGGCGCGCCGCGAGGCGTTCCCGCCGCCCGCCGTGGCGGCGGTGGAGGACCGCACGGTGCCGGGACCGGCCGGTGCGGTGCCGGTGCGCGTCTATCGCGGCGCCGAGGACGCCCCGGATGCCCCGGATACCTCCGGCGCCTCCAGCCGGCAGCGGCGGCGCCAGCCCGTGCTCGTGTGGTTCCACGGGGGCGGGCACGTCATCGGCAGCCTCGACACCCACGACACGATGGCACGCAACCTCTGCCGCGAGGCAGGCTGCACCGTGGTCTCGGTGGACTACCGCATGGGTCCCGAGCATCCCTTCCCGGCCGCGGTGGACGACTGCGCCGCGGTCGTGCGCCGGCTCGCCGCGCACCCGGACGAGATCGGCGCCGACCCCGAACGCATCGCGGTCGGGGGCGACTCCGCGGGCGGGAACCTCGCGGCGGTCGTCGCCCTCCTCGCCCGCGCGGAAGGCGGCCCCCCGCTCCGCCACCAGCTCCTGGTGTACCCCGTGACCGACTACCGCTGCCGGAGCGGATCCTACGAGCGCTACGCGCGCGGCTACGGCACCCTGGAGGCGGAGTCGATGCGCTGGTTCCGGCGCCACTACCTCGGCGGCCCGCGGGCACGGGCGGCCAAGGCGGAGATGGAGCCGGAAGCGGTGGAGGCGGCAGCGGTGGAGGCGGCGGAGAACTGGCGCGCATCGCCGCTCCTCGCGCCCGATCATGCGAACCTGCCCCCGGCCCTCGTCATCACCGCAGAGTGCGACGTGCTCCACGACGAGGGCGCGGCCTACGCGGCACGGCTCGCCGCGTGCGGGACGCCGTGCGAGCATGTGGAGTTCCCGGGCATGATCCACGGCTTCTTCGGTCTGCTCGGGATCGCGGACGCGGCGGGCGAGGCCCACGCCCGCGCCGCCCGCGCGCTCCGGGAAGCGTTCGCGGGCCGCGGCGGATAGGGAGATAAGGCGCGCGCGCGAGGCCGCCGCCGCAACCCCGCGACCGTAAGCATTTTCCTTACGACAAACGGCCGAAATTCCTACAAAAGTCGAGACTGTATCCGACAGACACGAGCGGGCCGACGGTGCAAGATCGCGCCATGTCCGCGCACCGCCGAATCATACCCCACGCCGTGGTACTCTCGCCGCCTGCGCCGCGGGACGACCGTGGCGCGGTGCGCCCGCAGCAAGGAACCGGAGGGCACTCCCATGACCCCAGCCGCCGTCGTTGCACCGGAAGCCGCCGCCGCGCGGGAAGCCGCCGTGACGCCAGCCTCCGCCGCCGCGCCAGCCTCGGCCGTTGCGCCGAGCACCGCCTTCGAGCCGGACGCCGCCGACGATTGCGACGAGCTCTACTACCCGCCGTGGGACGGCCGTCCGGTGGGTGAGAGCAACCGCCACTACCTCGTCATCGATCAAGTGC
>CAZSPS010000042.1:0-7465 GCA_964608875.1 uncultured Ectothiorhodospiraceae bacterium | reverse complement strand
AGCGAAGAGGAGGAGATGCCCTTGCCGAGCGAGGAGACGACACCGCCCGTGATGAAGACGTATTTCGTCATGGCGGCCCCATCCGCTCCGGACGGGACGGCAGCATAGCAGAAAGCGGCTCCGGTTGCCGTGAGCGTCGGCAAAGCGCCGACAGGAGCGCCGAACCGCCGTCAGCGGCCGGGGGGCGGAGCGTCCTCGCCGTAGCCCGTCAGCTCGGCGTAGCCGAGGCCGGCGGCGGGCGCACCCTCGGCCTGCCCCGAGACGGACACGGCGCCCTCCCAATAGCGCACCGACAGCGCCAGCTCCTGGTCCGGCAGGCGCGGCGCGAGCTCGAGCCGCGCGCCGAGCGCGGGCACCCGGATGCGCCATGCGGCCGGGTAGAGCGCGCCCGTGCGCGGGCTCCGCCACTGCCCGCGCGCCTCGATCGCGAAGTCCGACGCCGCGAGCCGCCGCACCCCGCCATCCGCGCCGACCCAC
This sequence comes from uncultured Ectothiorhodospiraceae bacterium, assembly GCA_964608875.1. Lineage (GTDB taxonomy): Bacteria > Pseudomonadota > Gammaproteobacteria > HK1 > HK1 > JAJDXW01. The sequence continues at coordinate 6,988 of CAZSPS010000042.1, read as the reverse complement.
ACCCCCGCGCCGTAGGGGTCGGCCGCGCCGTCCCGGCGGCGCAAGCGGTACACCATGAGCTCGCGGCCGCCGTCGAGGTGCAATGCGAACCAGTCCCACCCGGCCTGCCCGGGGGCGAGCGTGCCGCTGCCCCACTCCCGGTCCCACCACGACTCCCCGCGCACCGCGTACTCCGCGTCGCCCACCCGCACGCGCCCGGCGGTGGGCAGGCGCGGAGCGGAGTAGTAGTAGCTCGCGGCCCGCTCCGACTTGCGGCTGAAGCCGCGCTCGCCCTGCGCCACGATGGGCTTGCCGCCGCGTTCGAGGCGGAGCTCGATGGCGCGCTCCCGGGTCGCCGCCCTGAGGACGAGGGGCCAGGGCGGCCCCGTCATCGACCAGTCGTCGATCCACACGCGGCCGGGGACCGCGCCCGCGATCCCGAGCGCCCCCCGGCCCAGGCGCTCGCCGGCGCGGAACGTGCGGCCGGCGACGTCGGTGAGGGCGAAGTGCGCCATGTAGACGTGGCGGGCCGCCCAGGGCGAGGGGCCGAGGGCGGCGCCGGGGGGCGCGAGCGCGAAGCGGAAGAACGTGAGCTGGTAGCCGAACTCGCGCCGCTCCGCCCCGTCGTGCCTCCCCGCCCCGCCGTCCCGCCTTGCCTCCGGTGCGGCGGCCGTGCGCAGATGCCCGGTGAAGTACCACCACTCGGTGCGGAACGCGTCGTGCGGGCCGTGGTCGCGCGGGAACTCGAACGGCCGGGGCGCGAGCGAGCGCGCGAACCCCGACCCGCTCCCCGTCAGCAGGTCGGACAGGCGCCACGCGGGGGCGGGGGGCGCGGGAACGGGCCGCGGCTCGCGGAGCCCCGGCACGAACCCCCGCAGCCATTCGAGGCCGCGCCATCCGTCCCCCTGCCCGGCGGCGGCCGGCCCGCCTTGCGCGGCGGCCCCCGCCGAGGCAACGGCGAGCGACAGGCCGAGCACCGCCCGCGCGGCCATCTTCCCCGACCCTGCCCGCACGGCCATCCCCCCGAACGCCGCCCCTCTATAATCCCCGAACCATGACGACGGACTCCCGCCAGGCGGACGCCGCCCCCGAGGTGCGGCTCGAAGACTACGCCCCGCCGCCCTTCCTCGTCGACTCGGTCGAGCTCGACTTCGAGCTCGACGCCGCCCTGTGCCTCGTCACGTCCACCCTGCGGGTGCGGCGCGCGCCCGGCACCCCGGCCGGCACGCCCCTCGTGCTCGACGGCGCCGGCCTCGAGCTGGTCGACGCGGCCCTCGACGGGCGCCCGCTCGCGCCCGGCGAGTACGAGCGGGACGACGCCCGCCTCGTCATCCCCGCCGCGCTCTTCGAAGGCGGCAACGACGGCCCGTTCTCCCTCACCACCCGCACCCGCATCCGCCCTGACCGCAACACCGCGCTGAAGGGCCTCTACGAGTCCAACGGGATCCTCTGCACGCAGTGCGAAGCGGAGGACTTCCGCCGCATCGCCTACTACCCGGACCGGCCCGACGTGCTCGCGCGCTTCACCGTCACCCTGCGCGCCGACCGCGCCCGCTACCCGGTGCTGCTCTCGAACGGCAACCCCACGGCGCACGGCGACACCGGCGACGGCCGACACTGGGTGCGCTGGGAGGACCCGTTCCCCAAGCCCTGCTACTTGTTCGCCCTGGTCGCGGGCGACCTCGCCCGTCTCGACGGCTCCTTCACCACCGCCTCGGGCCGCGAGGTCGCCCTCGCCATCTACTCCGAGCCGCACAACATCGGGCGCTGCGGCCACGCCATGGCCGCGCTCGAGAAGGCGATGCGCTGGGACGAGGAGGTGTACGGCCTCGAATACGACCTCGACCTCTACATGATCGTCGCCGTCGACCACTTCAACATGGGGGCGATGGAGAACAAGGGGCTCAACGTCTTCAACACCCGCTACGTGCTCGCCGACCCGCGCACCGCGACCGACGCCGACTACGCCAACGTCGAGGCGGTCATCGCCCACGAGTACTTCCACAACTGGACGGGGAACCGGGTCACCTGCCGGGACTGGTTCCAGCTGAGCCTGAAGGAAGGGCTCACCGTGTTCCGCGACCAGCAGTTCTCGGCCGACATGGGGTCGCGGGCGGTGAAGCGCATCACCGACGCGCGCATCATCCGCGAGCGCCAGTTCCGCGAGGACGCGGGCCCCGACGCCCACCCCGTGCGCCCGAACGCCTACCGGGCGATCGACAACTTCTACACCGTGACGGTGTACCACAAGGGCGCGGAGGTCATCCGCATGCTGCACGGCCTGCTCGGTCCGGAGGGCTTCCGGCGGGGCATGGACCTCTACCTCGCGCGTCACGACGGCGGGGCGGCGACCACGGACGACTTCGTGCGCGCGATGGAAGAGGCGGCGGGCGCGGACCTCGGACAGTTCCGGCGCTGGTACTCGCAGGCCGGGACTCCGGTGCTGCATCTCGAGGACGAGTACGACGCGCGCGCGCGGGAGTGGCGCCTCGAGGTGCGCCAGGAGCTGCCCCCGACAGCGGACGGGTCGCCGAAGGAGCCCATGCACGTGCCGCTCGCGCTGGGCCTCGTCGCCCGCGAGGACGGACGGCCGCTCGCGGCGGCGCCGGGCACGGAAGCGGCTGCGGGGCCGGACGGGACGGCGGTGCTCGAGGTGCGGGCGCCGGTCGAGACGTTCCGCTTCACCGGGGTCGAGTCGCCACCCATCGCCTCCGTGCTGCGCGGGTTCTCGGCTCCGGTCGAGATCGCGATGACGCGCCCGGATCCGGACCTGCTCACCCTCCTCGCCCACGACCCCGACCCCTTCGCCCGCTGGGACGCGGGGCAGACCCTCGCCCTCGCCCGCCTCGACCGCCTGATCGAGGCCGGCGGCGCGCCCGCGGACGGCGCCCCGGCGGCGGACCCCGAGTTCGTCGGCGCGCTGCGCGCGGTGCTCCTCGACCGCTCCATCGACGGGGCGTTCGCCGCCGAGCTGCTCACCCTGCCCTCGGAGAACCGGCTCGCCGACCGCATGCGGCGGATCGACGTCGATGCGGTCCACGGCGCGCGCCGCGCCCTCGCCCGCGCGCTCGGCGAGGCCCTGGCCCCGGACCTCGAGGCGGTGCGCGCGCGCCTGCGGGACGCCGCCGGACCCTACCGCTTCGACCCCGGCGAGGTGGCCCGCCGGGCGCTCGCCAACGCCTGCCTCGGCTACCTCGCCGCCACCGGGAGTGGGGCCGCGCGGCGCGCGTGCCTCGCGCAGCTCGAGACGGCGGACAACATGACCGACCAGGCGGCGGCGCTCGGCTGCCTCGTGCACCTCGACTGCGAGGAGCGCACCGAGGCCCTCGCCCGCTTCGAAGGGCAGTGGCGCGCGGACCCCCTGGTCATGGACAAGTGGCTCGCGCTGCAGGCGGTGTCCTCGCTTCCGGGCGCCCTCGACGAGGTGGTGCGCCTGATGTCGCATCCCGCCTTCGACCGCGCCAACCCCAACCGGGTGCGGTCCCTGGTCCACTCCTTTTGCCGGAGCAACCCGGTGCGCTTCCACGCGGCGGACGGCGCCGGCTACCGCTTCTGGGCCGAGCGCATGCGCGAGCTCGACCCCGCCAACCCCGAGCTGGCGGCGGGTCTCGCGGGCGCGATGTCGAACTGGCGGCGCCATGACGACGCGCGCCAGGCGGCGATGTCCGCCGCCATGCGCAAGGTGCTCGCCCTGCCGGGCCTCTCGCGCAACACGCACGAGGTGCTGAGCCGCACCCTCGAGCCGCCGCCCCCCTCCGCCTGACCCCGAGGAGGCACGCCCATCGAGACCCCGCCGGCACCGGCGCCCTCCGCGCCCATCCACGCCCGCTACTGCATCCGCTGCGGCGCCCCGCTCACGACCCGCACCGTGGCCGGCAAGCCCCGGCGCGCGTGCGCGGAGTGCGGATGGGCGTACTTCGTGGAAGCGAAGGTGGGGGTGGGGGCGATGCTGATCGAGCACGGCCGCCTGCTCCTGGTGCGGCGCGCGATGGAGCCGGAGAAGGGCAAGTGGAGCCTGCCCGCCGGCTATCTCGACCCCGGCGAGTCGCCGGCCGAGACCGCCGTGCGCGAGACGCGCGAGGAGACCGGCCTCGCGGTGCGGGTGACGGGCCTCGTGGACGCCTTCTACAACCCGCCCGGCAAGGGGGCGGCGGTGTTCCTGCTGTACCGGGCCGAGCGCGCGGGCGACGAGCGGCCGCCGCCCGTGGCGGGCGACGACGCGGACGCGGCGGGCTTCTTCGGGCGCGAGGAGCTCCCGCCGCTCGCCTTCGCCAGCACGTTCGCGGCCGTGGAGCGCCTGCCGCCGCAGGAGGGCCCCGGCACATGAGCAAGACCCTGTTCGAGAAGGTGTGGGACGCCCACGCCATCGTCGACACGCCGCGCGGGACGCTGCTCTACATCGACCGCCACCTCGGCCACGACGGCCTGTCGCGCCCGCTGCGGATGCTCTCCGGGCGCGGCGGACTCCCCGTGCGCCGTCCCGACAAGACCCTCGCCGTGCTGGACCACGTGGTCCCCACCGTCCACCAGGCCGCGCCGGCGCTCGAGCCCCGCATGCGCGAGATGCTGGATACGGTGCGCGAGGGCGCGGCCCGCCACGGCTTCCGGGCCTTCTTCGACCTCACCGACCCGCGCAACGGCATCTCCCACGTGGCCGGGCCCGAGCAGGGCTTCGCCCTCCCCGGCGCGACCCTGGTGTGCGGCGACTCCCACACCTCGACGCACGGCGCGTTCGGGGCGCTCGCCTTCGGCATCGGGGCGTCGGAGGTGGAGCACGTCCTCGCCACCCAGACCCTGCTCCAGCACCGCCCGCGCCCCATGCTGGTCGAGCTCGAGGGCCGCCTCCCCGCCGGGGTGTATGCGAAGGACGCGGTGCTCGCCCTCATCGGGCGGATCGGCATCGGCGGCGGCACCGGGTGCGTCATCGAGTACGCGGGCGGCGCCATCCGCGCGATGGACATGGAAGCGCGCATGACGGTGTGCAACATGACCATCGAGGCCGGCGCCCGCGCGGGGATGGTGGCGCCCGACGAGACCACGTTCGAGTACCTGCGGGGCCGCCCGCTCGCGCCCGCGGACGGCGGCGGCGACTGGGAGGCGGCGGTGGCGTTCTGGCGCACCCTCTCGTCCGACCCCGGCGCCGCCTGGGAGCGGCGGGTGGAGCTGCGGGTGGACGGCCTCGCGCCCCAGGTCACGTGGGGCACCAACCCCGCCATGGTGGCCGCGGTGGACGGGGCGGTGCCGCAGGCGGCGGACGCGGCGGACGAGGGCGAGGCGCGGGCCTGGACGCGCGCCCGCGAGTACATGGACCTCGCCCCCGGCGTGCGCATGCGGGACGTGCGCCTCGACCGGGTGTTCATCGGCTCGTGCACGAACAGCCGCCTCTCGGACCTTCGCATCGCCGCTGCCCACGTCAAGGGGCGGCGGGTGGCGGACGGGGTGCAGGCCATGGTGGTGCCGGGAAGCGGGCTCGTGAAGCGCGATGCCGAGGCCGAGGGCCTCGACCGCATCTTCCGCGAGGCGGGGTTCGACTGGCGCGAGCCCGGCTGCTCGATGTGCGTCGGGATGAACGGGGACCTGCTGGCGCCGGGCGAGCGCTGCGCTTCGACCAGCAACCGCAACTTCGAGGGGCGCCAGGGGCGGGGCGGGCGCACCCACCTGGTGAGCCCCGCGACGGCGGCGTGCGCCGCGCTCGCCGGCCGTTTCGTGGACGTGCGCGAGGCCGAGCCGGCCGCCCTCTAGCCGCCGCCCTCCGGGGGGCACGGACGGACGCACGCACGGGAGACGCCGAGATGGAACCCTTCACGGTACACACCGGGATCGCGATGCCCCTCGACCGGGTCAACGTCGATACCGACCAGATCGTCCCCAAGCAGTACCTCGCCAGCACCAGCCGGGAGGGGCTCGACGCGGGCCTCTTCCACGACTGGCGCTACCTAGACGGGGACCCCGCGCGCCCGGACCCGGGCTTCGTGCTCAACCTCCCCCGCTACCGGGGCGCGAGCGTGCTGGCGGCGGGCGACAACTTCGGCTGCGGGTCGAGCCGCGAGCACGCCCCCTGGGCGCTCCTCGCCTGGGGCTTCCGCTGCCTCGTGTCGACGAGCTTCGCCGACATCTTCTACAACAACTCGATCAAGAACGGCCTGCTGCCGGCGGTGGTGGCGGCGGCGGACCTCACGCGGCTGTTCGAGGAGATCGAGGCCGGGCCGGGCCTCACGGTGACGGCCGACCTCACCGCCCGCACCCTCGCCACCTCGCGCGGCTCGCGCTTCGGGTTCGCCGTCCCGGACCACGCCCGGCACGCGCTCCTGGAAGGGGTCGACGACCTCACCCTCACCCTGCGCCACCGGGAGGCGATCGACGCCTTCGAAGCGCGCAGCCGCGAACGCTTCCCCTGGCTCGAGTAGGCCCACCCGGCGACGGGGGGCGGGGGGGGGCGAGGGATGCCGCCCTCAGCCGAGCGCGTCCGTCTTGGCCGCGAACACGAAGTCGCTCTCCGTCAGGCCGTCGATCTTGTGGGTCCAGATCGTCACCTTCACCCGGCCCCAGGCGAGGTACAGGTCCGGGTGGTGGTCCTGCTCCTCCGCCAGCTCCCCCACCTTCACCGTGAAGTCGAGCGCCTGGCGGAAGTCGTCGAACCGGTACTCCTTCTCCAGGTGGTGCTCCTCCACCACGCTCCAGCCGCCCCCGAGCTTCGCTTGGAGCTTGCGCAGCTCGCCGCCCTCGAGCGGCGGCGCCCCGCCCCTGCACGGCACGCACATCTTCCCCGCCAACTCGCTCATCGCCCTTCCTCCCTTGCTTCGTCCGTCCGGCCACCCGGACCGCCGCCGTCGTCCTCCGGGAGGGGGCGGTCGATGGCCCAGAGGTAGCCGTCGGGGTCGAGGATGAAGACTTCGCGCAGTCCGTGCGCCTTGTCCGCCGCGCCCGCCAGCACCACGTCCCCGCGCGCCCGCGCCGCCGCCTCCGCCGCGTCGGGGTCGGCGTCGTGCACGCGCAGCTCCGCGCCGAT
>CAZSPS010000041.1:0-4797 GCA_964608875.1 uncultured Ectothiorhodospiraceae bacterium | reverse complement strand
AGCCGCGAGTGAGCGTCGCCCCGGACTTGTTCCTGGTGCGCGGCACGCACGTCCGGGAGCGGCGCCCCTGGAAGACCTGGGAGGAGGGAGGCAGGGGTCCGCAGTTCGTGCTCGAGGTCGCCTCGCCCAGCACCCGGCGCGCGGACCGGTGCACGAAGCCCGGCATCTACCGCACGATCGGAGTCGAGGAGTACTTCCAGTTCGACCCGGACCTGGAGAGCGACCCGGTGCTGCGGGGTCTGCGCCTGGTGGACGGGGAGTACGAGCCGATAGCGCCGGGAGGCAAGTGGTCGGGGCTGCACAGCGAGGTGCTCGGCCTCGACCTGTGCCAGATGGACGACACGCTGCGGTTCCGCGACCCGAAGACGGGAAAGCTGCTCCCGACAGTGGAGGAGGAGCAGGCCGGACGCCGGATAGAGAAGGCGCGCGCGGACGAGGCGGAGGCGCGGGTGAAGGAGCTGGAAGCCCGCCTTCGTTCCCGGCCCGACTAGAGTTCTCGCTGCGGAGACCCCTGCCGGGGGCCGTCACTCTCGGACCGAACGCATCCGGCAACGAGTCGCCCGGCGGGCGCGGCGCGCCAACCGAGCGGCCGGACGGGCGAGCGCCGCGCGATTGACACCCGGCGGCGCAACGGATACAACGCACCCGCGCCGCGGGCGGAGACGCCCGCGGCAGGGCGGGCGCGCGGCCGTGGCCGGCGCCCATCCGCCCCCCGCCGGGGACCGGCGCGTGCGCGCGCCGCCACGCTCCCCGGGGGGCTCCCGATGCCGGTCCGGGCCGGACGGGGGGGAAGCCCCCGGGTCCGTATCGCCACCTGCCTTTCGGAGGAAGACTCCATGCTGCAACCAACCATTCGCTCGACGGGGCTCGCGGGCCTTGCCGCCGCGGCGCTGCTCGCCGCTTCCACGGCGTTCGCCGAGGTCAAGATCCGCGTCCAGTCGGTGATCCCGGCCAAGGCCGACGAAGTACACATGCTCAACGAGTTCGCGCGCGACGTGAGCGCCCTCACCAACGGCGAGGTCGCGATCGAGGTGCTGCCGGCCGGCGCGGTGGTCGGGGTCAAGGAGACCCTGGACGCGGTCGACGCCGGGCTGGTCGAGGGCGGCTTCGCCTGGACCCATTACTGGTCCGGGAAGCACCCCGCGGCCATGCTGTTCGGGTCGCCGGTCGCCGGGGCGGGCGTCGGCATCGACAACATCGCCTTCATGTCGTGGTTCCTCTACGGCGGCGGCAAGGAGCTCTACGACCAGCTGTGGAAGGAGATGGGGGTCAACGTCAAGGGCTTCATGCTGCAGCCGGTCGGCCCCGAGGCGCTCGGATGGTTCAAGGAGCCGATCCGCTCCATGGACGACTTCCGCAAGTACCGCTTCCGCACCCCGCCCGGCATCCCCGGCCAGACCTACAAGGACATCGGGGTCGCTTCGGTGGCGATGGGCGGCGGCGACATCCTGCCGGCGCTGGAGAAGGGCACCATCGACGCGGCCGAGTGGTGCTGCCCGAAGCCCGACAGCGTGTTCGGGTTCCAGAAGGTGCTGAAGCACTACTACCTGCAGGGCCTGCACCAGGTGGTCGTGAACGCCGACCTCTACATCAACGGCGACGTCTACGACTCGCTCACGGACCATCAGAAGAAGGCGATCGAGGTGGCGGCCAACGCCTCGCTGACCAAGGCGCTCGCCTACCGCATCTACGAGAACGGCAAGGCGCTGAAGGACCTGACCGAGAACCACGGGGTGCAACTGCACGACACGCCCACCGACTACTTCAGCGCCTACATGAACGCCGCCAAGGCGTCGCTGGAGAAGAACGCGGCCCAGAACGCCTTCTTCAAGGAGGTGTGGGACTCGCAGCGGGCGTTCGCGGAGATCGCCGTGCCATTCTGGGCCGGCGCGCAGACCTCGAACGCCAACCTCGGGCAGGCGTTCGCCAAGTCGCTGCAGCGGTAGGCGGCTAGCCGGTACGGGACTCGCCGCGCGGCGGGGCGACGAACGACGCTCCGCCGTGCGGCGGGAAGCGGCAAGCCGGCAGCGGCGAGCGCAGAGCGGCGATGCCTGATACACCCGACGACAAGCTGGGCGCCCTCGACGCCACCGACGAGCTGATCGCCGAGCGGCGCGGCGGCGCGCCGGGCGATCTGCCGCCGGACATGGCGGGCTGGATGCGCTCGTGCATCGCGGGCATCGACACGTTCAGCCTGTGGTGCGGGCGCGTGTTCTGCTGGATGCTGGTGCCGCTGATGCTCGCCATGGTGTGGGAGGTGGTGGCGCGCAAGCTGTTCGTGGCCCCGACGATGTGGGCCTACGACGTGAGCCGCATGTTGAGCGGCGGGCTGTTCATGGCCGGCGCCGGCTACGCCCTGATGCGCGGCGTGCACATCCGCGCCGACTTCCTCTACCGCAACTGGGCGCCGCGGCTGCAGGCGGCCGTGGACGCCGCCCTCTACGTGGTCCTGTTCTTCCCCGCGATGGCCTTCTTCCTCTTCATCTCCTTCGGCTACGCCGAAAAGGCGTGGCTGCGCTGGGAGCTGAGCATGGACACCGCCTGGATGGCGCCGGTGGCGCCGGTGCGAACGGCCATGCCGCTCGGCGCGGCGCTGCTGATCGTGCAGGGCGTGGCGGAGCTGCTGCGGTGCGTCTACGCGATGCGCCGGAACCGGTGGCCGTGACATGACCCCCGAGACCATCGGCTTCATCATGATCGCGGTCATGCTGCTCGCGATCTTCGTCGGCTTCCCGATCTCCTTCACCCTCATCTTCCTCGGGCTCGTGTTCGGAGCGTGGGGGTTCGGGCCGAAGCTGGTGGTCTACCTGATGACCCTCCAGTTCAACAACGTGATGCTGGAGCAAACGCTCGCGGCGGTGCCCCTTTTCATCTTCATGGGCATCATGATGGAGCAGGCGGGGCTGATGGAGCGGCTGTTCCGGGCCGTGCAGTTGATGCTGGCCAGCACCCGCGGCGCGCTCTACATCGCGGTGCTGTTCGTGTCGACGATCTTCGCGGCCGCCACCGGCATCGTCGGCGCGTCGGTGACCATCCTGGGGATCATGGCGGCCAGGACCATGAACCGCTCCGGCTACAACGTGCGGCTGGCCGCCGGCACCATCACCGCGGGCGGCACGCTCGGCATCCTGATCCCGCCGTCCATCATGCTGGTGGTGATGGGACCGGTGCTGGAAGTGCCGGTGACCGACCTCTTCGCCGCCGCCATCGTGCCCGGCATCCTGCTGGCGTGCCTCTATACCGGCTACTCGCTGGTGCGCTGCTGGCTCGACCCGAGCCTCGGCCCGCCGCTGCCCGAGGACGAGCGTCCGGAGAACTCGGGGTCGATGTGGCTCGAGTTCGTGGCCGCCATCGTGGTGCCGGCGGCGATCTTCGTCTTCGCCACCATCCTCATGCACCGCTTCGCGCAGGCGGTGTTCCCGGGCGACGGGCTGCTCGCGCGGCTGCTTGCGCTCGCCGCCTACGGCGCCGTGTACGCGGCGCTCGCGCGGGGGCTGGTGGCGGCGTACCGCTGGCTGGCGGACAACCGGCCGGGCGGCTTCTACGTGAGCGAGGTGTGGGTGGAGTTCTACTTGGGGCTCGTGCCCCCCGCGCTGCTGGTGGCGTTCGCGCTCGGCTCGATCCTGCTCGGCTGGGCGACCCCGACCGAGGGCGCGGCGTGCGGCGCGTTCGGGGCGCTGCTCATGACCCTGGCCTACGGCAAGATGACCCCGGCGAGGTTCCAGGAGGCCCTCATCAAGACGCTCGAGATCACGGTGCTGATCCTGTTCCTGGTGGCGGCCTCCAACTTCTTCGGCGCGGTGTTCTCGAGGCTCGGCACGCCGACCATGCTGACCAACACCCTGCTGGCGCTCGAGCTGTCGCCGACCGCCATCCTGATCATCATCATGGCGCTCATCTTCCTGCTCGGCTGGCCGCTCGAGTGGGTGCCGATCGTGCTCATCATCGTTCCCATCCTGATCCCGCTGCTGGACCAGATGGGGGTCAACCTCGTGTGGTTCGGCATCCTGGTGGCGGTGAACCTGCAGACCGCCTGGCTGTCGCCGCCCGTGGCCTTGTCGGCCTACTTCCTGAAGGGGGTGGTGCCGGAGTGGGACCTGAAGGACATCTACGTCGGCATGATGCAGTTCATGGTCATCCAGCTGATCGGGCTGACCCTCATCATCGCGTTCCCGCAGATCGTGCTGTGGCTGCCGCGCTACATGTACGGGGAGTAGGAGGCGGCGGGAGAGAAGCGGCGGCCGGCGCCGGCGGCGGGAGAGCGGCGGCCGGCGGTCAGGCGGCGGGGGGGCGGCAGCGGAAGCAGTCGCGGGTGTGGTCGTCCACCATGCCGATGGCCTGCATGTACGAATAGCAGATGGTGGCGCCGACGAAGCGGAAGCCGAGGCGCTTCAGTTCGCGCCCGATGCGCTCCGAGAGCGGGGTGGAGGCGGGCATCTCGTCCACGCTGCGCCAGCGGTTGACGATGGGCGCGCCGTCCACGAAGCGCCACAGGAACGGGCCGAGCCCGCCCCACCGTTCGGCGACGGCGAGCGCGGCCTGGGCGTTGGCGCGCGCCGCGCGGATCTTGAGGCGGTTGCGGATGATGCCGGGGTCGGCGGCGAGGCGCTCGATCCGCGCATCGTCCCAGGCCGCGATCCGCACCGGGTCGAAGCCGTCGTAGGCCCGGCGGTAGGCCTCGCGCTTGCCGAGGATGAGGCGCCAGCTGAGCCCCGCCTGCGCGCCTTCGAGCAGCAGCATCTCGAACAGGTAGCGCTCGTCGTGCGACTCCACGCACCACTCGCGGTCGTGGTAGGC
>CAZSPS010000040.1:0-4790 GCA_964608875.1 uncultured Ectothiorhodospiraceae bacterium | reverse complement strand
CGCCGTCTCGTCGAGGTTCGCGCCTTCCTTCAGCACCACGTAGGCACGGCCCACCTCGCCCCACTTCGGGTCCGGGATGCCGACGACGGCGTTCTCGTACACCCCGTTCAGCTCGTAGATCGCGTTCTCGACCTCCACCGGGTAGACGTTCTCGCCGCCCGAGATGTACATGTCCTTCCAGCGGTCCACGATGTAGTAGTAGCCGTCCTCGTCCACCTGGGCCGCGTCCCCGGTGTGGAACCAGCCGTCCTCGGTGAACAGCTCGCGGTTCGCCTCCGGGCGGTTCCAGTAGCCGGGGGTCACGATCGGCCCCCGGATCATCAGCTCCCCGGTGGTCCCGGGCGGGACCCGCGCCCCGTTCTCGTCCGTCACCTCGAGCTCGACGTACATCACCGGGCGGCCCGACGAGCCGACCTTGGCGAGCGCCATGTCCGCGCTCAGGGCGAGCCCGATGGGGCCGGTCTCGGTCATGCCCCACGCCTGCTGCAGCGGCACCCCCTTGGCCGCGTACTGCTCGAGGAGGGCGAGCGGCGCGGCCGCGCCGCCGACCCCCAGGCACACGACGTGGCCGAGGTCGGCGTCCGCGAACCCCGGCTCCTCGGCCAGCATCAGGTAGGTGGTGGGCACCCCCAGGGCGTGGGTCATGGGGGTCTCGCGGTCCGTGAGGAGGCGCAGCAGCAGCGCGGGGTCGAAGTTGCGCATGACGACGTTGGTGCCGCCCGCGTGGAACACCGGGTTGGCGTAGACGTTGAGCCCTCCGGTGTGGAAGGTGGGCAGGATGACGAGGTTGCGCGAGCCGGGTCCGATCCTCGAGGCGAGCGAGGTGTTGATCGCGTTGTAGAGCCCCATGCGATGGGTGTTGCGCGCGCCCTTCGGCCGGCCCGTGGTGCCGGAGGTGTACATGAGGGTCCAGGTGTCGTCGGCCTCCACGCAGGGGTCCTCGAGGGTGCCGCGGGCGCCGGCGATGCCGGCCTCGTAGTCGCTCGGCGCGCCGTTGGCGAGCGTGGCGAGGCGGTCGATGGAGACGGTGAGCCCGAGCGCCTGCGCCTCGGACTCGAACTCGGTGCCGTACAGGAGCGCCTTCGGGCGCGCGTCGCCGCAGATGAACTCGAGCTCGGGGACCGCGAGCCGCCAGTTGAGCGGCAGGAAGATGGCGCCGAGGCGCCTGCACGCGAACTGGATCTCGAATACGTCGGAGTCGTTGTGGGCGAGCACCGCCACCCGGTCGCCGCTCCGCACCCCGGCTTGGTCGCGCAGCCAGAGGGCGGCCTTGGTGATCCGCCCGTCGAACTCGGCGTAGGTGAAGCGCCGCCCGGAGGCGAGGTCGTGCACCGCCTCGCGCTCCGGGGCGTACCCCGCGTGGTGCGCGATCCAGTCCGCCGGACGGTCGAGCGGGCGGGCGGCGCGCGAGGCCGTTCCGGCGCCGGCGCCGGAGCCGGGATCGGAGGCGGCGGCGGTGCGATCAGGCTGGTTCATGGTCGATTTTCTCCGGTTTGAACGGAAAACGAGCAGCTTCTGCGGACTTGGTGCCGATTCTTCGATTTGTGGACGGGGTCCGGGTATGAAAGCATACCTCCCCTCATCCACCAACCGAAGCCAACGACCATCAGGAGGACCCAATGTCCGAACACATGCAGGGTGGCGGCAAGCTCCACCCGTTCGCGAAGTTCTTCATCCGCGACTTCAAGGCCGGGCGCATCGGCCGCCGCGAGTTCCTCGCTTCCATGACCGCGGTCGGAGTCACGTCGGCGGGCGCACTCGCCCTGGGCGGCCTCGCCGCTCCGAAGCCGGCCGCGGCCCAGTCCCCCAAGCGCGGCGGCACGCTCCGCATCTCGATGCGGGTCGCGGAGATCTCCGACCCCGCCCGCTTCGACTGGTCGGAGAAGGGCAACGGCGCGCGGCACATCTGCGAGCCGCTGGTGCGCTGGTCGCCCGACGGGGTGTTCAAGCCCCACCTGCTCGAAGGCTGGGACCTCTCCGCCGACGGCAAGACCTGGACCCTGCGCGTGCGCAAGGGGATCACCTGGAACAACGGCGACGACTTCACGGCCGAGGACGTCGCGTTCAACTTCAACCGCTGGCTCGACCTGCAGCCCGCCACCACCATGCAGTCGCGCTTCCCGGGGCTGCTGGAAGAGTACGACACGGGGCGCAAGGACGACGACGGCAAGGCGGTGATGGCCAAGCGCGGCATCCCGAACGCGGTCGAGGTAGTGGACTCGCACACGGTGCGGCTCAACACCAAGAACGTCGACATCTCCGTCATCCCCTCCGTCGCCGACTACCCCGCGCTCATCGTCCACCGGGACTTCGAGAAGAACGGCTCCGACCTCACCGCGTGGCCGGTCGGCACCGGGGCGTTCGTGCTCGAGGACTACCGGGTCGAGGAGCGGGCCGTGTACAAGCGGCGCGAGGGCTACTGGGGCGGCGACGCCTACCTGGACGGCGTGGTGTACATCGACCTCGACCGCGACCCCGCCAAGGAGTACGCGGCGTTCTCGAACGGCGAGATCGACCTCAACTACGACTCCGCCCCGGACCAGATCGACCAGCTGGCCAGGCTCGGCCTCCAGCAGTACTTCGTGGCCACCGCCAACACCGCGGTGACCCGGATGCGCAAGGACCGCGCCCCCTACGACAACCACAAGGTGCGCCGGGCGATCCAGATCGCGGTGGACAACGCGGCGGTGCTCGCCACCGCCTACAGCAACGCGGGCACGGTGGCGGAGCACCACCACGTCTCGCCGCTCCATCCGGAGTACGCGCCGCTGCCGAAGATCGGGGGCGACCGGGCGGCGGCGAGGGCGCTGCTGAAGGAGGCGGGCTACGGCGAGGGCGAGCTCGAGATCGAGATCGTCTGCGTCGCCGACGTGGAGTGGGAGACCAAGATCACGCTCAACGTCGCCGAGCAGCTCAAGGCCATCGGCGTCAAGGCCAACGTGAACAGCCTCGACGGCACCGCCTACTGGGACAAGTGGGACAAGTGGGACTTCTCCACCACCGCCTGGAACGGCCGCCCGCTCGGGATACAGGTGTACAACCTCGCGTACCGTTCGGACGGGGTCTGGAACGAGACGGCCCACGGCGATGCCGAGTTCGACTCCATCCTGGACGAGGCGTCGGCGGTCTCCGACGCCGGGGAGCGCTCGAAGCTCATGAAGCGGCTCGAGCAGCGTCTCCAGGACAGCGGAGTGCTGGTCCAGCCGTTCTGGACGGGCATCTTCTCCTTCTCGCGCACGCAGGTGAAGGGGTACGAGATGCATCCGTCACGCGAGCACCACCTCGAGAAGGTGTGGCTGGCGTAGGCCGGCCCGGCGCCCGCGCGCGCCGGCGTCCTCCCGTCTTCGCTCCGCCGGGCGTCCGCCCGGCGGGGCGGGCGTGCGCCGGATGCGGGCGCGGGTAAGGAGTAAGGGATGCTGAGGTACGTCGGCTGGCGCCTCGTCTACATGTTCTTCACGATCGTCGCGGTCACCCTGGTGCTGGCCGTGATGCTGGAGTTCATGCTGCCGATCCTCGCGCGCTCGGAGCTGGGCACGCAGGGCATCACCGAGTACGACATCGACCTGTGGCTGCGCCAGGAGGGGTTCCGGGGCGAGGACATCAGCGCCTTGACCCGCTTCTGGGACTGGATCGGCGGGCTCGCGACCGGCGACCTCGGCGTCTCCTACGGCAAGAACCGCACCGACATCTCCAGCTTCCTGTGGGAGAAGCTCGGCAACACGGGGCTGCTGATGGGCCTCACCCTGCTGTTCATGGTCCCGTCCGCGCTGGTGGTCGGGGTGCTGGCGGGGATGCGCGAGGGCTCGCTGCGCGACCGCACGCTCACCACCGTCTCCGTGCTCTCCACCTCGGTGCCCGACTACGTGAGCGGCATCGTCCTCGTCATCATCTTCTCGGTGGGGCTGAACTGGCTCCCGTCCTCCTCGAACGTCGGCTCCGGCGCCATCGGCTTCCGCGAGCTGCTGCTGCCCGCGCTCTCCCTCACGGTGTACGGCTTCGGCTACGTCGCCCGCATGACCCGCGCGTCGATGGCCGAGGTCATGACCTCGCACTACATCCGCACGGCGGTCCTGAAGGGGCTCCCGTACCGCCGGGTCATCCTGCGCCACGCGCTGCGCAACGCCCTCATCGCGCCGTTCACCATCATCGTGCTGCAGATCCCGTGGCTGCTGACCGGGGTGGTGGCGGTCGAGCTGCTGTTCAGCTTCCCCGGCTTCGGCTTCGAGCTGCTGTCCGCGGCCAAGGGCAGCGACGTGTTCCTGCTGATGGACTGCGCCGCGATCACGGTGGTGGTGGTGGTGCTCACCCAGATGATCTCGGACATCGGCTACATGCTCTTGAACCCCCGCATCAGGACGGGCTGAGCCGTGCGCACCCCCCGTTCGCCCTGGGTCCTGTGGGCCGGCGGAGCGCTGGTGGCGCTATGGACCGTCGTCGCCATCGGGGTGGAGTACGTCGCCCCCTATTCGCCGAACGCGAACTTCCTGTTCTACCTGGACGAAGAGGGCGAAGCGCTGGGGAAGGACGAGTTCCGCGCGTTCCTCGCCGCCAAGGTGGAGCGCGAGCGCCAGCCGGTGGTGGACGAGGCGCTGCGGCGCTTCGGGGTGGAGTCGGTCGAGGCGCTGAACCCGATGCAGTCCTTCCAGCTCGACATGCAGCTGCGCTCGCGCAACCTCACCTTCGACGAGAACGCGGACCTGCGCAGCTTCGCCCGGCCCGTGGGACAGCCGGGGGCGCTCGACGTGGACGGCAACCGGCACCTGCTCGGCACCGACGGGTTCGGGCGCGAC
>CAZSPS010000039.1:0-3240 GCA_964608875.1 uncultured Ectothiorhodospiraceae bacterium | reverse complement strand
AGCCCCGGTTGACCAGGCGCAGCACGCCCACCTGCCGCGTGTTGCTGCCCGGGTTGAGGGTCGCCACCCGGTGGATTCGGCCCCGCGCCGGGGGCTCGGCCGCAACGGAGGGCGCCCTTGCGGGGAGGGGCCTGCTGCGCGGCCCCGCGGGTCGGCTGTCGAACCTGTCGCGCTCGCGGGGCCGCGCAGCAGGCCCATCACGGCAAGGTCGCCTTCCGATTCCACCCGCAGCCGCCACTTGCCGGCGCCGTCGCCCAATGACCCGGAGGCGATGGTGCCGGCCTCCCCGGACTCCAGCTCGGCGGCGGTCAGCTCGACCGCCACGCCCGCCGGAACCCGGACCTCGACCGGGCCGCCCGGGCGCACCCCGCCGTCGTCCGCGCCCGTGACCGTCGCAGTGGCGTCCCTCGAGCCCCGGTTCACCAGCCGCAGCACGCCGACTTGGCGCACGTTGCTGCCCGGGTTGAGGGTGGCGACCCGGTGGATGCGGCCCGGCGCGGGGGCCTTGGCCGCAACGGAGGGCGCAGCCGCCCGCACGGAAGTCAGGAACCCGTCCCGGTGGCGGACGTACGCGCGGGCCTCGAAGTCGGCGCCGAGGCTCGACAGCTCAAGCCGCCAGTTGCCCGTGCCGGGGCCCGTGCTGCCGGTGAGCCCCTTGCCCGCGTTGCCCACCTCCAGGTCGTCGGCGTTGAGCTGGACCGCCTCCCCCGCGCCCAGGCCTAGGGTCAGCCGCCCGTAGTCGAAGTCGGTGTCGTCGAACGCCCTGATGGTCACCGTGCCGTCCCGGTTCGACCGGTTGATCACCCGAACGAACCCCTGCCGCCCCTGCGGGTCCGAGGCGGGCGGGAACAGCGGCACGTGCCAAGTCCCGTCCATGTCCGCCATGGCGGCCCCGGACAGGTTCGACAGGTGCCCGGACGGGCTCGACAGCAGGCCCATCGCCACCAGCGGCGCATCGGACTCCACGGACAGCCGCCACTTGCCCGTCC
The DNA here is from genome assembly GCA_964608875.1 of uncultured Ectothiorhodospiraceae bacterium. Taxonomy (GTDB): domain Bacteria; phylum Pseudomonadota; class Gammaproteobacteria; order HK1; family HK1; genus JAJDXW01. The sequence continues at coordinate 2,251 of CAZSPS010000039.1, read as the reverse complement.
CGTCGCCGAGGCCCGACTGGGGAGAGCCGCAGGCCAGCCCGCTGCCGGACTCCAGCTGCGATGCGTCGGCCTCGCAGGCGGCTCCCGCCGCCAGCGTCAGCGTGACCGGCTCGCCGGGCGATTCGCCCGAATCGTCCGTTCCCGCCACCGTGGCCGTCGCCTCGGCGTCGGTCGGGTTGACGAGCCGCAGGCGGCTCACCTGGCTGTTGTTGCTGGCCGGGTTGAACGTGGCCAGCCGCAGCGCGCCGCCGTCGCCCTTGGGCGCGGTGGCCCCCATCGCCGCCACGAACCCGTCCGACGTCCGCAGCAGCGGCAGCGCCTCCACGTCCAAGGCGTCGCTTTCGAACTTCAGCCGCCAGTTGCCCGTGCCGGGGCCGGTCGACCCCGTCAGCCGCTTGGCGGGATTGCCGTTCTCCAAGTCGTCGGAGTTGAGGTGGACGGCGGCATGGGCCTCCATCCATAGGGTGAGGGGTTCGTAGGCCATCCCCGTGTCGTCGGTCGCCGTCACGGCCACTTCCCCGGCTTGGCCCGAGTGGTTGACCACCCGCACGAACCCCCGCAGCGACGGGTGCGAGGCGGGCGGCAGCAGCCACGCCGCCTCCGGGGCCGTCACCGTCACGGCGAAGCGCTGGGAGACCGAGCGGCGGCCTTCGTCGGTGGCGGTGACCAGAATCTCCGCCTCGCCGGGCGCCAGCCCCCGGACGGCCAGCGACGCGCCCTCCACGGCCACGGCCGCCACCGACGGGTCCGACGAGGACGCCGTGAACGTCAGGCGGTCCCCGCCGGGGCTGCGGAACGCGCCCGACAGGTCCAGGGCCAGCGCCGCGCCCGCCGCCACGGACCGGTCCCCAAGCTCCGATGCCACCTCCGGGCGGCGGTCCTCGCCGCCGCCGGAGCCGCCGCCGCCGCCCGAGCCGCCGCCGGGCGGGGTGGGCGTCACGCCGCCGCCCCCGCCACTGGCCACCGCCGCCGTCGCCGCCGAGTCCACGCTCTCCGCCGTGCCCCCGCCGTCGGTGTAGGACACCGTCACCGTGATCGCCTGCCCCACGTCCGCCTGGACCAGCACGTAGGTCCGCGAGGTCGCCCCGGTGATGTCCGTGCTCCCGCGCTTCCACTGGAACGCGTAGTTCGTCGGGAACGTCCCCGCCGGCAGGCCGTCGGCATCGGCCAGGTTGCCTTGGTTCGCGGTCAGCGTCCGGCCCCGCGTCGCGGTGCCGGAGATGGTCGGCCTGCCCGTCGGCGCGTCGTTGGTGTTGGTCACCGTTGCCGTGGCCGCCGAGGCCACGCTCTCCGCCGTGCCGCCGCCGTCGGTGTAGGACACCGTCACCGTGACCGTCTGCCCCACGTCCGCCTGCGCCAGCACGTAGGTCCGCGAGGTCGCCCCGGTTATGTCCGTGCTCCCGCGCTTCCACTGGAACGCGTAGTTCGTCGGGAACGTCCCCGCGGGCAGGCCGTCGGCGTCGGCTAGGTTGCCCTGGTTCGCGGTCAGGGTCTGCCCCTGCGTCGCCGTGCCCGCGATCGTCGGCGCGCCCGTGGGCGCGGTGTTGGTGGCGGTCACCGTTCCCGTGGCCGCCGAGGCCACGCTCTCCGCGGTGCCCTCGCCGTCGGTGTACGACACCGTCACCGTGATCGCCTGCCCCACGTCCGCCTGGACCAGCACGTAGGTCCGCGAGGTGGCCCCGGCTATGTTCGCGCCCCCGCGCTTCCACTGGAACGTGTAGTTCGTCGGGAACGCCCCCGCGGGCAGGCCGTCGGCGTCGGCCAGGTTGCCCTTGTTCGCCGTCAGGGTCGAGCCCCGCGTCGCCGTTCCGGTGATCGTCGGCTTGCCCGTCGGCGCGTCGTTGACGTTGGCCACCGTTCCCGTGGCCGCCGAGGCCACTCTCTCCATCGTGCTCCCGCCGTCGGTGTAGGACACTTCAACCGTGATGGTCTCGCCCACGTCGTCCTGGGTCAGCACGTAGGTCCGCGAGGTCGCCCCGGATATGTCCGTCCCCGTGCGCTTCCACTGGAACGCGTAGCCGGTCGGGAACGACCCCCCCGGCAGGCCGTCGGCGTCGGCGAGGGTGCCCTGGTTCGCGGTGAGGGTCTGCCCCTGCGTCGCGGTGCCCGCGATCGTCGGCGCGCCCGTGGGCGCGGTGTTGGTCGACCTGGCCACGCCCTTGAGGCGAATCTGGAAGGGACCGTTGTAGTGCTGCCAAGTGCTGACGACTCTTGTCGATCTGTTGTTGGAGATGCTCCAGCCGGGCTGGCC
>CAZSPS010000038.1:0-2122 GCA_964608875.1 uncultured Ectothiorhodospiraceae bacterium | reverse complement strand
GCGCGCGGGCGGGCGACGGCGTCAGGGTCAGGGCTGCGGCGGACAGCAGCGCCAGGAAGGCGGCGGCCGTGGCCGTCCACGCCCCGGCCGAGGGAGGACGACGATGCGCGTCCGCCCGGCGGCGGCAGCGGAGCCGCGAGGCCGGGCGGTGGGAGGTGGGGGGGGACTGGGATACGGACGGCCCCGTGCGGGTCGTTGCGAGAGTTGCGGACACGTTACGGCCTCCTCGTCGGCAGTGCACCCGGACGCCCCCTGCCCGTTCCTGCGGTCCGGGCCGTGCGGCCTCCTCTCTCGGACGCCAGCCCGGCGCTCGTCGGGCCCGCGTCCGGCTCGTTGGGCGGCGAGTGTACGCACTTCGCAGGAAAGTGCAACACCGGGTCCGTGCTGCTCGCGGCCCGCCGCCGCCCGGGGGCGGGCGCCTCAGGCATCGGCGTCCTCCAGGAACAGCGGCCGCACCATCGCCAACAGCCACGCCGCCAGCGCCGGGTTGCGCGTGGGCGAATCGTCCATCGCCGGGCGCGCCTCAGGCGGCGCCGCCGCTGCCGCCGCCGCCGTTCGGGCGCGCGCGGGCGAGCAGCTCCGCCCCGTCGGCGCACTCGATGATCAGCCCGCCGACTTCCTCGAGCGCCCCGGCGTCCGACACCGGCTCCAGGCGGCGGGCCAGCTCCTCGGCCACCGCGGCCCCGAACTTGAGCCGCGCCTGCTTGCACAGCAGCGCCCGCTCCCGCGCGATGCCCCGCTCCAGGCCGCGCACCTCGCCCTGGTGCTGCGCCCTGTCCTCCCATTCCTTCACCTTCTCGGCCAGTGACAGCATTGCTCCCCTCCCTCCTTCGCGCAGTGCTCTTCGGATCGGGAGGCGCTTCAGGCGGCGCCGTTCGGGCGCACACGGGCGAGCAGCTCCGCCCCGTCGGCACACTCGATGATCAGCCCGCCGACCGCCTCGAGCGCCTCGGCGTCCGACACCGGCTCCAGGCGGCGGGCCAGCTCCTCGGCCACCGCAGCGCCGAACTTGAGCCGCGCCAGCTTACACAGCAGCCCCCGCTCCCGCGCGATGCCCTCCGCCCTGCCCCGCTCCATGCCCTGCGCAATGCCCCGCTCCAAGCCGCGCACCTCGCCCTGGTGCTGCGCCCTGTCCTCCCATTCCTTCATCTTCTCGGCCAGTGACAGCATTGCTCCCTTCCTCCCTTCACACAGTGCTCTTCGGATGCGCTCGATCTCCTCGAGGTCGGCGTCCGGGAACAGCCGCGGGAGCATCACCGACAGCCACTCCCCCGCCGAGGCCAGGAACTCCCGCCGAATCTCCGGGTCGGCGATCACCTCCGGCAACCAGGTCATCATCTCCCTCATCCACCCCCTGGCCTCGGGCAGTGAGGAGGCGGCGGCGATGCCGAGCACCGCCATCGCCGGGTTGCGATTGTTCGAATCGTCCACCCGCATCCGGCGCAAGTCAAGCAGACGGTACTTGTGGGACCCCACCCACGCCGGCTCGCCGTCGGCCGAGACCGGCACGGCGTCCACGGCGCCGACCGGCGACCACCGCGCCTTCCCGGAGTACACCACCACCGGCAACACGCGCAGCTCGCCGTCGGGGTCGAGCCGTTGCTGGCGCCGGAGCTGATCCAGCAACAGGCCGGTGTAGTCGAGCATGCGCGACGCCATGTCGGGATCCGGCTTGGACTGGAACTCGAGCAGCAGCGCGAGCGAACGCACGTTGTCGTCGGCGTAGCGGATGCGCCAGACCGCATCGCCGTAGCGCTGGGCGCCGGCCGAGCCGCCGCCCTCGCGTCGCCCGTCGTCTTCGCGCCGCCCGTCGTCTTCGCGCCGCTTGTCGTCGGTGTCAGCGTCGGCGTCGGCGCGGGCGTGGCGCGCCCTCCCGGCAACCGGCCGGGTCCAGTTGGTGGGCAGCTGGTCCATGACGGCGAAGTCCAGCCAGCCGGCGAACTCGGGCGCGACGGCGCGCACCAGGTGCTCGACCATCACCGGCAGCGCGAACTGGCGCTTCAGGGCGGTGTCCATCTCCATGCGGCCCACCCTAGCCGCACCGAGCGCGAGAGCGTTAGAGGCGATCGCCTCGACTTTTGTAGGTAATCGGCCTACGCGTGTAGGCAATCGGCCTACGCGC
>CAZSPS010000037.1:0-3687 GCA_964608875.1 uncultured Ectothiorhodospiraceae bacterium | reverse complement strand
GAGCGTCAGCTGCACCGTCTCGGACGGCTCGGCCACGTCGTCGTCCACGATCGCCAGGCGCACCTCCCCGGCCATGTCGCCCGGCGCGAAGGTGAGCGCGCCGCCCGCCGCGTCCGTGTAGTCGGCGCCGGCCGCAGCCGTGCCGGCGAGCGTGTAGGGGACCGTCACCGCGCGCCCGCTCACCGCGCTCAACCGCACCGGGAACACCAGCGCCCCGCCCTCGGCCACCGCCGCCGCCGGCGGCAGGACCGTGGCCTCGGGCGCGGGGTCGTCGTCCGTCACCGTGACCGCGGCCTCGGACGCGGCGCCCGCCTCGTAGTCCGCGCCGGGCTCGATGGCGAGCGTCACCACGGCGTCGGCCTCGTCCAGCGCGTCGCCGGCCGTCGCCAGCGGCAGGACCGTGGTGGCGTCGCCGGCCTGGAAGACGGCCTCGGACGGCGCGGCGCCCGCCAGCGCCGCGCCCGGGTCGGACACGGTCACGGCGACCGTCAGCGCGTCCGTCGAGTCGCCCGCCCGCGTCAGGGTGAACGACGCGGGCGCGCCCTCCGTCACCGACGCCGCCGTCGCCGCCACCGTCACTTCGGTGGGGTCGTCGTCCAGCACCCGGCCCTCGGCCGTGGCCGCGCCGAGCGTCGCGACGCCGCCCGCAGGCGCGGCGAGCGTCACCAGCACCGTCTCCGCGCGCGGCTCGTCCGCGTCGTCGTCCACGGTCGCGAGGCGGATGGTTGCCGCCGCCGCGCCCGCCGCCAGGGTCAGCACCCCGGCCCCCGCGTCCGTGTAGTCCTCGTCCGCCGTGGCCGTGCCGCCCAGCGTATAGCGGAGCGTCAGCGTCCGCAGGGTCGATCCGAAGCGCCGCACCGCGAACGAGAGCTCGCCGCCCTCGGCCACCGCCGGCGCGTCGAACACCGACACGGTGGGCAGCACGCGGTCGTCGTCGCGCACCGTGAACGCGGCCGCGCCCGCCTCGGCGGACACGGCGTAGTACTCCGACGCGACCACCGCGACCCGCCAGTCCTCGTCCGTCTCGTCGTTGTCCTGGGCGGCCGGCAGCCGCACCTCGCGCGTCAACGAGCCGGCTGCGAAGGCGGCGGAGCGAAGCACCGGATCGCCGCCGCCCGCCACGGAGACCTCGTAGAACGCGACCAGCGCGCCGGCCGCGTCCTCCGTCTCGCGCGCGAAGGTCAGCACCGCGTCCTCGCCCTCGGCCACCTCGGGCGCCGCCACCGTCACCGACACCACCGGCAGGTTGGCGGGGTCGTCCTCGATCGTGCCCACCCCCAACGCCGGCGAGCCGAGCGCCGCGGCGGCGTCCTCCGCGGGCGCGACGAGCGTCACCACCACCGTCTCGTCCGGCTCGTCCAGGGCGTCGGCGAGCGTCTCGATGCGCACCTCGCCGGCGGTGTCGCCCGGCGCGATGGTGAGCGCGCCGCCCGCCGCGTCCGTGTAGTCGGCGCCGGCCGTGGCCGTGCCGCCGAGCGTGTAGGCCACCTCGACCGGGCGGGCGCTGGCCACGTCGAGGCGCACCTCGAACACCAGCGCCCCGCCCTCGGACACCGCCGCCGCGGGCGACGCGAGCGTGAGCAAGGGCCGGGCGTCGTCGTCCGCCACCACGACCGCGGCCTCGGCCGCCGCGCCCAGCTCGTAGCCCGCGCCGCCTTGCAGGGTCAGCGTGAGCGTGGCGTCGGCCTCGTCCAGCGCGTCGTCCGCCGTCGCGAGCGCGAGGCGCGCTTCGGCGGCGCCGGCCTCGATGACGACGCTCGCCGGCGCCGGCGCCGCCAGCGCCGCGTCCGGGTCGGCCACCGCCACCCCGACCGTGAGCGCTTGCGCATCCTCGCCCGCGCGCGCCAGCACGAACACCGCGTCGCCGCCTTCCACCACCCGCCGGGCGGCGGCGGCGACCGTCACCACCGGCGGGTCGTCGTCGCGCACCGTGAACGTGGCCTCCGCCGCATCCAGGTCCACGACGTAGCCGGGCGATGCGACGACGGCCACCCGGTAGCGCTCGTCCTCTTCGTCCGTGTCCTCGGGCGCGGGCCAGCGCACCCGGTAGGTGGCGGCGTCGGCCCGGAAGCGGGCGGACCGCACCGGCCCCTCCTCGCCGCCCTCCTCGGCGATGCGGTAGAACACGTCGAGGGGCGCGGCCAGGGACGCCGCCCGGCGCGTGAACACCAGCACCGCCTCCTCGCCCTCGCCGACCTCCGGCGCCTCCGGCGCCACCGACACGATCACCGGCGGGTTGTCGCGGATCGTGACCGTCGCCTGCCGGGGGGTGCTGCGGCCCAAGTCGGTGTAGACCGGGATCGGCTGGGCGAGGGCGATCTGCAGCCGCTCGTCGCCCTCTTCCAGCACGTCCTGCAAGACGGTGAGGCGGATCTCCTTCTCGATCTCGCCCGGCGCGAACGTCAGCGCTTCCAGCCGGCGGTCGCTGCCGACGAAGGGCGCGCCGCTATAGACGGGCGGGACGCTCGTGAAGTCCGCGTCCGCGCCGCGCAGGGTGACGGTATTCGCGTTCTCGGGCAGGGACGGGGCCAGGACGATCTCGCGCCCGGCGGCCTCGGTCAGGCGCACCTCGAAGACGGCTCCCTCGCCCTCAGTCAAGGTCGCGCTGGCCGGCGCGATGGTGAAGCCGACCAGGGGGTCGTCGTCCTCCACCGCGACCTCGGCCTCGAACGGATCGCCCAACTCGTAGCGGTCGCCGCCCTGCACGGCCAGGGTCAGCACGCCCGCGCGGTGTTCGGCGGCGACGAGCTCGAGCAGCGTCGTCGGACCCTCGTCCAGGGCGTCGTCCTCGGTCGCCAGGCGCACGGTGGCCGTGGCCGCGTCTTCGGCGAAGGTGGCTTCCGCCGGCGCCGCCGCCGGGTCCGCCAGCTGCGAGGCGGGGTCGGCGATCTGGACCCGGACCGTGAGCGCCGACGAAACGTCCCCCTCCGCCCGCGTCAACGTGAACACGGCGTCGCCGCCTTCGGTGACCGACGGCGCATCCGCGGCCACCGTGATCGTCGGATGGTCGTCGTCCTCCACCGTGGCCGAAGCCTCGCTTGCGGCGCCCACGACATAATTGCCGCCGGGCTCGACCCGCACCGTCAGCACGGAGTCGGGGCCGGTCACGGTGTCTTCCCGGGTCTCGAGGTTGAGCAACACCCTGGTCACGTCGTTTTCGAAGGTGACGCTGTTCGGCGCCTTCTTCAGCAGCACCGAGCCGGGGTCGGAGATCGTGAGCCCGACCTTGAGCTTCGACGCAACGTCCCCGCCCGAGCGCGTCACGGCGAACGGGGCGGTCCCGCCTTCGGCGACCGGACCCTCCTTCGAGAGCGCCACGGTGATCGTCGGGCGGTCGTCGTCCGCGACCGTGACGGCGGCGCTGGACGCCGCGCCGATGGCGTAGGCGTCGCCGGCTTGCAGCGTCACCGTGAGCACGGCGTCGGCTTCGGCCAGGGCGTCGTCCGGGGTCGCGAGGGTGAGGGTGGCGGTGGCGGCGCCGGCCTCGAAGGTGACGCTCGACGGCGCCGCCGCCGTCAGCGCCGCGAGAGGCGCGGACACCCCGACCGCGACTTCGAGCGCCTCCGTCAGCACGCCCACGCGCGTCAGGGTGAACTCGGCGGCCGTGCCTTCCGTGACCGGGGAGGTGCCGGCGGCCACCGTCACCACCGGCAGGTCGTTGTCCTCGACGGCGACCTCGGCCTCGGT
>CAZSPS010000036.1:0-4208 GCA_964608875.1 uncultured Ectothiorhodospiraceae bacterium | reverse complement strand
GTGGTTGCGCGCGCGCAGGCGCGGCGAGATGCGCCGCCACGCGAGGCCGAGGCCCGAGAGCGCGGCCAGCGGCGCGAGCACGGTCAGGGCGAGTTGCCCGAGCCGGTCGAACGCGCGGTAGCGCTCGGCGGCCTCGACCACTGCGGCCGGCGCGTCCGCGCGCGCGAACACCCCCTCGACCTGGTTGCGGATGTCGTTGACCACGAGGGCGAGCTCGTTCTCGGGCAGGGCGCGCAGCTCCGGGGGCAGGTCCGCGACCACCAGCTCGGTGACGAATACGGTGCGGAACGCGGCCCACAGGCCCACCAGGGCGAGGGCCGGCGCCGCGCACCACAGCGCGGTGAGCGCGCCGAAGTACGCCGGCCGCGAGTGCGGCGCGAGCTCGCGGCCCTGCCCTTGCCGCGCCGGGCGCCGCCGCCCGCCGGAGAGCGCGAGGGCGCGCCGGCGTCCGAGCTGCCACGCGAGCGCGGACAGCGCCAGCACCACGAGCGTGAGGGCGGAGAAGGACATGAAGGGACTAGCGGGCCGCGGCCGCCCGTTGCCGGCGCTCCGGGGCCATCAGTTCATCGACAGGTCGAGCCGCACGAGCCCCCGCACGCCGGCCGCGAACTTCCCGCGCTCGTCCGCCGGCATGGGGATGAGGCCCTTGTCGGTGAGGTAGCCCTCCTCGCCCCACGCCTTGTCGCTGGTGAACTCCGCGAGGAAGCCCTCGATGCCCGGGATCTTCCCGACGTGGGCCTTCTTCACGTAGAAGTAAAGGGACCGCGACACCGGGTAGCCGCCGTCGGCGATGGCCTCGAACTCGGGCGCGACCCCGTCCACCATCGAGCCCTGGAGCCGGTCCAGGTTCTGGTCGAGGAAGCTGAACCCGAAGACCCCGAACGCGTCCGGGTCGGCCTCGAGCTTCTGCACGATGAGGTTGTCGTTCTCGCCCGCCTCGACATACGCCCCGTCCTCGCGGATGGAGTGGCACGCCGCCTTGTACGCCGCCTTGTCCGCCTGCTTCATGGCCGCGAGGAAGCCGAAGCTCTCGCACCCGCCTTCGAGGGCCAGCTCGGCGAAGGCGTCGCGCGTGCCGGACGTGGGCGGCGGCCCGAGCACCACGATCTTGCGCGCGGGCAGCGCCGGGTTCACGTCCCGCCAGGTGCGGTAGGGGTTCGGCACCAGCTTCTCCGCGCCGCCCGGGTCCGGAACCTCGCGCGCCAGCGCCAGGAAGACGTCGCGGCGGCTCACCCGCATCCGCTCCGTCTTCTTCGAGTTGGCGAGCACGATGCCGTCGTAACCGATCTTGACCTCGACGATGTCGCCGACCCCGTTCTCCTCGCACCGCTCCACCTCGGACCGCTTGATGCGGCGCGAAGAGTTGGTGATGTCGGGGTGGTTGACCCCCACTCCGGCGCAGAACAGCTTGAGCCCGCCGCCCGAGCCGGTGGCCTCGATCGTGGGGGTCTGGAAGCGCGTGCTCTTGCCGAAGCGCTCCGCCACCACGGTGGAGAAGGGGTACACCGTCGAAGAGCCGACGATGCTGATGTAGTCGCGCGCCTGGGCGGGGCCCGGGAGCAACGAAGCCGCGAGGGCGGCCGGCGCCGCCGCGACGGCCGCGAGGAGGGCGCGTTTCATGGTCGGGCTGTCTCCGTCGTTTGCAGGGTCGGAGGCGGGCCGCCGCCGGGGCGCCCGGCCGCCGGGGACGCTTTTTAGCGCCGCCATGTTGCAAACGCGTTACCGAAGCGCGGCGCGCGGCCGGAGGGCGGAGCCGGACGCCGGGACTCAGCCGGCGTCCCGGATGCGCACCCGCCCACCGGCGGCGCCGGGCGGCGGCGCCCGCACGCTCCCGATGCGGGCCGCGGCATAGCCCGCCGCCGCGAGCGCGGCGACGCAGGCGTCCGCCCGCCCGTGCGGCACGGTGGCGAGCAGCCCCCCCGAGGTCTGGGGGTCGAAGAGCGGCGCGGCGCGCGCGCCGCCCGGGTCCACGCCGCCCCCGTCGAGCGCCTCGGCGAAGGCGGCGTTGGCGGCGTGCAGCGAACTCCGCACCCCGCGCGCGAAGAGCCCGGCCGCGCCCGGCAGCAGGGGCACCGCGCCGAGCTCGAGGTCCGCGTCCGCCGCGCTCGCCCGCAGCATCTCGACCAGGTGCCCGAGCAGGCCGAAGCCGGTCACGTCGGTGCACGAGGTCGCGCCCTGTTCGCGGAAGACGCGGGCCGCCGCCGCGTTGGACGCGAGCATCGACGCGAGCGCGCCGTCCACGGCGCGGGCGGGCGCCTCGGCCCGCATGTCGGCCGCGAACACCACCCCGGTGCCGAGCGCCTTGACGAGCACCAGCGCGTCGCCCGCCGCGGCCCCGCCCTTGGCGAGCACGGTGTCCGCCGTGCCGTTGACGGCGAGCCCGAGCGCCAGCTCCGCGCCTTCGGCCGTGTGGCCGCCGACGAGGGCCGCGCCCGCCTCGCCGAGGGTGCGGACCACCCCGGCGAGGAGGTCGTGGAGGTCCTGCTCGACCTTGGCGGGGGCGGCGAACGGGAGGGTCGCGAGGGCCTGGGCGGTCCACGGCTCCGCCCCCATCGCGAACAGGTCGCTCAGGCAGTGGTTGGCCGCGATCCGCCCGAACAGCCAGGGGTCGTCGAGGAAGGCGCGGAAGTGGTCCACGGACTGGACGAGGCGCTTGCCGGGCGGGAGCTGGAGGACGGCGGCGTCGTCGCTTTCGCCGAGGCCGGCCAGCACGCCGGGGTGGGCGGGCGGCGTCTCGAGCCGCTCGAGGACGCGGCGCAGCACCGGGCTCGCCACCTTCGACCCACAGCCGCCGCAGCGCATGGCCGCGAGCGCGGCAAGCGCGGCGCCGTCCGCCCCCGCCGTTCCCACCGCCGCCGCTGGCACCCCACCGTCCGCACCCGCCGTTCCCGTTCCCGCCGTCCCTGCCGCCGCTTGCGCCGCTGCCGCTTCCACCGCACCCGCCGCCGCACCCGCCGCGCCCGCTGCAGCCGCCGGCGTCCCGCCGTCCATCGCCGGCAGCTCCTGGTACTGGCGCATCCAGAGGCGGTCGATGCGGTCCTTGAGCCGCCACAGCCACCGCCCCTCGAGCGCGAGCCGCCCCCAGGAGGCGACGGCGTTGCGGTCGCCGCTGGAGATGAGGGCGAGGGCGGCGGGCTGGGGCCGGTACGGGCGCAGCGCCGGCGCCGCCGACCGCCGCCGACCGCCGACACCGCCGCCCGCCGCTGCCGCCGCCATGCGCGCGAGGTTGCGCGCCAGCACCGGACCCTGGCGCACCGCGTAGACCCCGGACTTCGGCAGCGCCCGCCCCTCGAACGAGGCCACGTCGCCGGCCGCGAAGACGAAGGGCGCGCCGACGGCCTGCAGGGTCGGACCCACCCGCACGAAGCCCGCAGTGTCGAGCGCGAGCCCGGCGCCGCGCAGCCATGCGGGCGCGCCCGCGTGGGTGGCGGCGACGGCGAGGTCGCAGCCGACCGCCACCCGCGCGCCGCCGTCGGCCACCGCCTCGACCGCGTCCGGCCGGACCGCCGCCGCGCGGTGCGCCGCCAGGAACCGCACCCCGCGCGACGCGAGCAGACGGGCCATCCGCCGCCGCACGGCGGGGGGATGGGAGGGGAGGGGCTCGGGGTCCGCCGACAGCAGCGCGACCTCCGCCCCGGCGTCCGGCAACCCGGCCTCCGCCAGCAGCGCGCGCAGACGGTGGCGGAGCGCGAGGGAGAGCTCGGCGCCGCCCGCGCCCGCGCCGATCACCGCCACCCGCAGCCGCCCGCCGCGCGCGAGGCACTCGCGCTCCGCCGCCGCCCAGCGCGCGCGGAACGCATCCACCGGCTTCACCCCGACCGCATGCTCCGCCGCCCCCTCGATGCCCGCCACGTCCGGCCGCGACCCGACGTCGAGGGAGAGCAGGTCGAAGCCGACCGGCGGGCGCCCGGCGGCAAGCACTTGGCGGGCGTCGAGATCGATGCCGGTCGCGGCGGCGTGCACGATGCGGGCGCCGGCGAACCGGCACAGCCGGCGGAGGTCGATGAGCGCCTGCTCCGGGGCGTAGTGGCCCGCCACCAGCCCCGGCAGCATCCCCGAATAGGGGGTCAGCAGGTCGCGCGTGACCAGGGTGAGCCGCACCCCGGCCGGCGGCCGCATGCCGAAGCGCTTGAGCACGGCGACGTGGCTGTGGCCGCCGCCGACGAGCACGACGTCGACCGCCACCGGAAGGGCCGGGGCGGCGCCGG
>CAZSPS010000035.1:0-4325 GCA_964608875.1 uncultured Ectothiorhodospiraceae bacterium | reverse complement strand
CGCCGGCTGATGGAGGAGGCGGACGCGGGCTGCGCCGTCATCGCCCCCGCCGCCCCGGTGGTGCGCCGCAACCGCGACATTGAGTACGCCTACCGCCCGGACAGCGACTTCTTCTACCTCACCGGGTTCCCGGAGCCCGAGGCGGTGGCGGTGCTGCTGCCGGGCCGGCCGGCGGGCGAGTACCTGCTGTTCTGCCGCGAGCGCGACCCCGAGGCGGAGCGCCTGTACGGGCCGCGCGCCGGGCTCGAGGGCGCGTGCGCGCGCTACGGCGCGGACGACGCCTTCCCGATGGACGACATCGACGACATCCTGCCCCGGCTGCTCGAGGACCGCCCGCGGGTGTGGTACTCCATGGGGGAGTACCCCGAGTTCGACCGGCGGGTGATCGCCTGGCTGCACCGGCTGCGCAGCCGCGAGGCGGACGCGACTGAGCTGGTGGACCTGCGCCACCGCGTGCACGAGATGCGGCTCTTCAAGAGCCGGGCGGAGGTGCGCATGATCCGGCGCGCGGTGGAGCTGACAGGCGGCGCCCACCGCCGGGCGATGGCGCGCTGCCGGCCGGGGATGGGGGAGTACGCGCTCGAGGCGGAGCTCATCTACGAGCTGCAGCGCGCCGGCTGCCGCACCCTCGCCTACCCGTGCATCGTGGCCGCCGGGCGCAACGCCTGCGTGCCGCACTACACCGCGAACGCGGGCCTGCTGCGCGAGGGCGACCTGGTGCTGGTGGACGCGGGGGCGGAGTACGGCTGCTACGCCGCCGACGTGACCCGCACCTACCCCGTGAGCGGGCGCTTCGGCGAGGAGCAGCGCGCGCTCTACGAGCTGGTGCTGGCCGCGCTCGACGCCGCCGTCGCGGAGGCGGGGCCGGGCCGGCCCGCGGACGCGCCCCAGCGGGCGGCGGCGGCGGTGCTCGCGGACGGCCTCGGCGCGCTCGGGGTGCTGCGCAACCCCGCCGACGGGGACGTGATGGCGCGGCTTTGCGCGTACCCCACCGGCCACTGGCTCGGCCTCGACGTGCACGACGTCGGCGGCTACCGGCTCGACGGGGAGCCGCGCGAGCTCGAGCCCGGCATGGTGACCACCATCGAGCCGGGCCTCTACATCGACCCCGCCGAGCCCGGCGTGGGCGCGCGCTGGCGCGGGCTCGGCATCCGGGTGGAGGACGTGGCGCTCATCACCGGCGGCGGCGCCGAGGTGCTGTCCGCCGCCGTGCCGAAGTCGGTGGACGAGCTCGAGCGCCTGGTCGGGTCCGAGGCGGCATGAACGAGCGTTGCGACATCGCGATCGTGGGGGGCGGCTTCGTCGGCTCCGCCCTCGCCGCCGCCCTGCGCGAGCTGCCGCTGTCCGTCGTGCTGATCGAGGCGCGGGCGGCAGGTGCGGGGGCGAAGACGGACACGGGCGGAGCGGGGACGCCGGGCGGCGGCGACGCGCGCGGCATCGTCGTGTCGTGCGGCTCCGCCTGCTTCCTGCGCCGGCTCGGACCGTGGGAGGAGATCGCGGGCGGCGGCGCGGCGTCGCCGATCCGGGAAGTGCACGTATCGCGGCGCGGCCGCTTCGGCGTGCTGCGCCTTCGCGCCTCGGAGTGCGGGGTCGAGGCGCTCGGCTACGTCGTGGCGGCGAGCGCGCTCGGACGCGGGCTCGGCGCGGCGGCCGGGTGCCCCCGGATCGACGCCGTCGTGGAGGAGGTCGAGCAGCGCGGCGGCGACGCGCTCGTCGCCGCCCGCCGGCCGGACGGCGCCGCCATCGCCATCGCCGCCCGCCTCGTGGTGGGCGCCGACGGGGCGGACTCCGTGGTGCGGCGCGCGGCGGGGCTGCCGCTGCGCGAGCACCGCGGCAGCCACGTCGCGCTGGCCGGCCGCCTCACCCCCACCCGGCCGCACGACGGCCGCGCGTTCGAGCGCTTCACCGAACGGGGGCCGCTCGCCGTGCTGCCGTTCGGGGAGAACCGCTGCGCCTTCGTCTGGGCGATGCCGGCGGCGGTCGAAGAGCGCATCGGCGCCGCGGACGGCGCCGCCGGGGAGCGGCACGCGGACCTCGTCGCGCGCGCCTTCGGACGGCGCCTCGGCGAGCTGCGCGAGGTCGCGGTGCACGCGCGCCACCCGCTTCGGATCTGCCACGCGCCGCGGGTCGCCGCGGAGCGCACGGTGCTCATCGGCAACGCCGCCAACACCCTGCACCCGGTCGGGGCGCAGGGCTTCAACCTGGGCTTGCGCGACGTGCGCGCGCTCGCCGCCGCCCTCGCGGAGGCCGCCGCGGCCGGCGCCGACCCGGCGTCGGAAGCCGCGCGCTACCACGCGGCGCGGCGGGCGGACCACCGCATGGCGCGCGCGCTGACCGGCGGCCTGCTCGGCGTCTACGCCTCGAACACGCCGCCGCTCCCGACGCTCGGGGCGGCCGGGCTGTTCGCCCTCGACCGCCTCGGCCCGGTGAAGCGCCGCCTCGTGTCGATGACGGCGGGCACGGGCCGGGAGCGCGAGCAGCGGGGGCGCCGGCGGGGGTGGCCGTGGCCTTCCGAGAACGCCGGGCGGCGCGGGTGAGCGCGCGGCGGGACGCCGGCCGCGGCAGGCCGGAGACGGAGCGGGCGGCGGCCGCGGGCCGGCGGCGCGCCGACGGCAGCGAGCGCTTCGACGTAGTGGTGGCGGGCGGGGGCCTCACCGGCCTCGTCGCCGCCGTCAGCCTCGCCCGCGCCGGCTTCGAGGTGGCCGTGGTGGAAGGCCGGGCGCGCGCCGCGCGCGACGACGGACGGGTGAGCGCGCTCACCGTGGCCTCGGAGCGCATCCTCGGCCGCCTCGGGGTGTGGGAGCGGCTGGACGGCCTCGCCCCGTTCCACGGCATCGAGGTATGGGAAGCCCCGGACGGCCCGCAGATCCGCTTCGACGCCGAGGACGCGGGCGCCGCCCACCTCGGCCACATCGCGGCCAACGAAACGGTCGCGGCGGCCCTCGAGAGCGCCGGCGAAGCGCTCGGCGTCGTCTGGCGCCGGCCCGCCCGGATGGTGGGGATGGCGCCCGCCGGACGCGGCGAGGCCGCGGTCGAGCTGGAAGGCGCCCGGCTCACCGCGCGCCTGGTGGTGGGGGCGGACGGCAGCGATTCCACGGTGCGCCGGCTCGCGGGCATCGAGGCGCACTGCCGCGACTACGGCCAACTCGGCATCGTGTGCTCGGTCCGCCCGGAGCGCGATCACGGCGGCATCGCCCGGCAGGTGTTCCACCCGGCCGGGCCGCTCGCCTTCCTGCCGCTGCCGGAGGGGCTGTGCTCGATCGTCTGGTCCACCGAGCGCGCGCACGCCGAGCGCCTCCTCGTCCTTTCCGCCGCAGCGTTCGAGCGCGCGCTCGAGGAAGCGTTCGAGCGGCGGCTCGGCTCCATACTATGGAGCGGGCCGCGCGCCGGCTTCCCGCTGCGCAGCATCCGGGCGGCGGCGTACCGCGGCCCCCGCACCGCCCTCGTCGGCGACGCCGCCCACACCATCCATCCGCTCGCCGGGCAGGGGGTCAACCTCGGCATCCTCGACGCGGCCGCCCTCGCCGAGGCGGCGGCCGGCGCGGCGCGGCGCGGGCGCGACCCGGGCGGGCGGGCGGCGCTCGAACGCTACGAGCGCATGCGCAAGACCCACAACCTCGCGGCCGGTTGGACGATGGACGGGTTCGACCGCCTGTTCCGCCACCCCGGAGCGGCGGTGCGCGCGCTGCGGAGCGCGGGGCTCGCCGCCGTGGACCGGGTGGGGCCGCTCAAGAACGCCATCGCGCGGCGCGCATCGGGGCTCGCGGGCGACCTCCCCGCCGCCGCCGCGCCCCGGCGCTGAGGCGGCGCGCTTTGCATCGGCGGCGGGGCGCCGGTATCATCGCGCCCCCCACGCGGATACCGGGACGAGGAACGACCACATGCCGATAGTCCGGATCAAGGACAACGAGCCGTTCGACATCGCGCTCCGGCGGTTCAAGCGCTCCTGCGAGAAGGCGGGGGTGCTGACCGAGGCGCGGCGGCGGGAGTACTACGAGAAGCCGACCACGATGCGCAAGCGCAAGGCGGCGGCGGCGGTCAAGCGGCACCAGAAGAAGCTCGCCCGCGAGGCGGCCCGCCTGCAGCAGGGGCACCGCCGACGCCACTGAGCGACCGGGCGCGGCGCCGACGGCGGACGCGAGGGGCCGGAGCGCCAGCGGACAGGATGCGGTCGGGCTCAGGAGTACCCGATCATGTACACGACGCTGTAGGTGATGTTGCCCTCACCGTCCGTGGAGAAATTCGTGTAAGTGGACTCGTTCCCCATGAACGTCGGGGTCTTATCGCCGTGCGTGTCGCCCCCCTGGATCAGCCGCAGGCGCGGC
>CAZSPS010000034.1:0-3858 GCA_964608875.1 uncultured Ectothiorhodospiraceae bacterium | reverse complement strand
CGCCGCCGCTGCGGCGAAGGGGCGTCCCGGCGGGCGCCCCGCCCGTGAACGCCGCGGCGCCCGCCGGGACGCCCCTTCGCCGCAGCGGCGGCGTGCTCGCCGGCGAGGGCGCGACGCGGCGCTTCGGCGCCGCCCTCGCGCGCGCGGGCCTCGCCGCCGGGGCCGTGTACCTCTCCGGCGAGCTCGGCGCCGGCAAGACCACCTTGCTGCGCGCCTTCCTCGGCGCGCTGGGAGTGGCCGGCGCCGTCCGCAGCCCGACCTACACCCTGGTCGAGGAGTACCGGGCGGGCGGGGTCGAGGTGCGCCACTACGACCTCTACCGCCTGCACGACCCCGAGGAGCTCGAATGGCTGGGGCTGCGAGACCACGCCGCTCCCGGCATCCTCTGCTTCTTCGAATGGCCGGAGCGCGGCCTCGGGATGCTCCCCCCCGCGGACCTCGAGATCCGCCTCGAGCACGTCGCGGAGGATGCAGAGGAGGCGGGGAGAGAGGGGAGAGCGGAGGGAGACGGAGCGGGGGAAGGAGCGGGCGAGGAGGGCGCTCCGTCCTCGCGCCGGGTGTGCTGTACCGCCTGGCGGCCGGAGGCGCGGGAGGTGCTGGATCGGGCGGCGCGGAGCACCGATCTTGTCAGTCCGCTATAAGAGATCGGGCTAATAGATTGAAATCAAGATAAAGATCGAGTATGGTCGCGATCCGTTGGGTCTCGAACGGACGGATCGCAAGGGCCATGTTCATGAGCAACGCCGCTTCGCCGCAGGCCGCCCGCCGCGCCCGGGGGGGGCCGTCGCGCTCTCCGGACGCCTTCCGGACGGCCGCTCCGCGCCGCCGCCGCCGTCTCCCGATCGCGGCAGCGGCGCTGCTGCTGGCCACCGTCGGCCAGGCCCTCTGGGCCGTGTCCGCGGAGGCGGCGGCCACCAGGGTCCTGGGGCTCAGGATGTTCGATGCGGACGACCACACCCGCGTCGTGCTCGACCTGTCGGCGCCGGTGCGCTACAACCTGTTCTCGCTGCGCAAGCCCGACCGGGCGGTGATCGACCTCGAGGACGTGGACTTCCGGGCCGCCCTCGATAGCGCCTTCCGCGAGAACCGCCGCATCGCCCGCATCCGGGAGTCGGCGCGCACCGGCCTGCACCGGATCGTGTTCGACTTGAAGCGGCCCTCGCGCGTGCACAGCTTCCTGCTCGCGCCGCACGGCCGGCGCGGCCACCGGCTGGTGATCGACTTCGCCCGCACCGCGCAGGCGCTCGCCGGCCGCTCGGGGGGCCGCGTCTCGCCGGTGGCCCCGCGCACGCGCCCCAAGCCGCTGCCGCGTCTGCGCGACGTGGTGGTGGCGGTGGACGCGGGGCACGGGGGCCGCGACCCGGGGGCCATCGGCCGTCGCGCCGGCACGCGCGAGAAGGACGTGACCCTCGCCATCGCCCGCAAGCTGGCGGCGGAGCTGCGCCGGCGCCCCGGCATCCGGCCGGTCCTGGTGCGCGACGGCGACTACTACCTCCCCTTGCGCCGCCGCACCGAGATCGCCGCGCGCCACGGCGCCGACCTCTTCGTCTCCATCCACGCGGACGCCTTCCGCGACC
The DNA here is from genome assembly GCA_964608875.1 of uncultured Ectothiorhodospiraceae bacterium. Taxonomy (GTDB): domain Bacteria; phylum Pseudomonadota; class Gammaproteobacteria; order HK1; family HK1; genus JAJDXW01. The sequence continues at coordinate 2,281 of CAZSPS010000034.1, read as the reverse complement.
CGAAGGTGCACGGCGCGTCGGTCTACGTGCTCTCGCGCAACGGCGCCAGCAGCGAGGCGGCGCGGTGGCTCGCCGAACGCGAGAACGCCGCCGACCGGAGCGCGGCGCGCCTGGAGCTCGGGGGGCACGAGGCGATGGTGCGCACGGCGCTGGTGGACATGTCCCAGACCGGGGCGGACCGGCTCAGCACGACCGCCGCCGAGGGCCTCCTCGCATCGCTGAAGCGCCGGCAGGTGCCGGTGCACGGCCGGCACGTCCACCGGGCCGGGTTCGCCGTCCTCAAGGCCCGGAACATCCCGGCGGTGCTGGTGGAGACGGCCTTCCTCTCCAACGCCTCGGACGAGAAGCGGCTCCGCACCTCGGGCTACCAGCGCAAGATCGCGCGCGCGCTCGCGGACGGGATCGAGGTCTACTTCAAGCGTCAGGCGCCGGTCGGCACGCGGCTCGCGTCCCGGCGGCTCGCCTCGCGGTAGCGCCGCGGCCCGCCGACGGGCGCGGCCTCTTCGATGACGGCGCCTCCCAGGCACTCGTCGCCCGCGTAGAAGACGACGGACTGGCCCGGCGCCGCCCCCCACTGCGGCGGCTCGAGGCGCACGCCGAGCCTCCCGCCGCTTCCTCCTCCCCCGCACCCTCCCGCTCCCCCGAGCGGCTCGACCTCGCACGCGGACTCCCGGCCCCGGTAGCGGGTGACCGCCCGGCACGAGAGCGGGAAGGGCGGCGGCCGGCCGCCCGTCCACACCGCATCGCACGCCACCAGAGCGTCCGCCAGCAGCCGCCGGTGGCCCGCGCCCTGGGCCACGATGAGGGCGTTGCGCGCCGGGTCCTTGCCGGCCACGTACCACGGCTCGCCGCTGCCGTGCCGCCGGCCCCCGATGCCGAGCCCCCGGCGCTGTCCCAGGGTGTGGAAGGCGAGCCCCTCGTGGGTCCCGAGCCGCTCGCCCTCCGGCGTCTCGATCGGCCCCGGCGAGGGCTCGATCCAGCGGCCCACGAACTCCCGGAAGCGCCGCTCGCCGATGAAGCAGATGCCCGTGCTGCCGGGCCGCGCGTGGTTGGGCAGGCCGGCCGCGCGCGCGAGCGCGCGCACCTCGGCCTTGGTCCACTCCCCGAGCGGGAAGACGCTGCGCGCGAGGGGGACCTGGCCGATGCGGTACAGGAAGTAGGACTGGTCCTTGTCCGGGTCGTGGCCCCGGCGCAGCCGCAACCGGCCCCCGCGCGCGTCCACCCGCGCGTAGTGCCCGGTCGCCACCCGCGCCGCGCCCAGGTCGCCGGCGTAGCGCAGCAGCTCGCCGAACTTGATCTCCGGGTTGCACCACACGTCCGGGTTGGGGGTGCGCCCCGCCGCGCACGCGGCGAGGAACGGCTCGAACACCCGCTCCCAGTATTCGGCGGCGAAGCTCACGGTGCGAAGCCCGAGCCCCAGGTGCGAGCACACGGCCTCGGCCGCCGCCAGGTCCTCGGCGGCGGAGCAGTGGCCGTCGGCGTCGTCCTCCTCCCAGTTGTTCATGAACACGGGCTCGACCGCCGCCCCGGCGTCGCGCAGCAGCAGGGCGGCGACGGCGGAGTCGACGCCGCCCGAGAGTCCGACGACGATGCGCTCACCGGGCGCGACTGCGGGGCGCGGGTGCGCGTTCATGGTCCGCATCTCTCCAAGCACCGCATCTAAGGCTCGCCCTCCGGGAACTCCAGCTGTTCGCGCTCGATCCGGGGATCGTCCCACGGCCCCCGCAGCGTGTACCGGATTCGGAACAGCCGGTCGAGCGACGCCTCCTCGTCCGAGAGGCGCTCGACGAGGAAGTTCGCGACCAGCACGGGCCAAGCCACCGACCAGATCGGGATGAGCGCCCCGCTGCGGGTCAGCCGGGGGATGACCGAGACGGTCTGATCGTACTCGAGCGCCTTGAGGTCGAAGCGGCCGTCGACCTCGATCTTCGCACTCGGCGCGGCGATCGTGAACTCCTCGAGGCGCGCTTCCCCGTCTTCGAGCTGCGACCGGATCGCGATCCGGTCGTAGGCGAAGCCCTGGGAGAAGACGTGGGAGAGGTCGAGCGCGAGCACCCGAGGCAGGGCGTTGAGGCTCAGCAGGGAGAGCAGCCGGCCGAAGAGACCCGTGTCGACCCGCGGCAGGCGGCCGTCTTCGGCGTCGAGCCCGAAGCGGCCCTCGAGCTTCGCAAGGCGCATCTGGAGCGGCGATCCGGGCCAGGCCAGGTCGAGCCGGGCGTCCACGGAGCCGCCCGCAAGCGCGCCGTCCTCGACCCCGGCGGCGGCGAGCAGCTTGGCCACG
>CAZSPS010000033.1:0-12468 GCA_964608875.1 uncultured Ectothiorhodospiraceae bacterium | reverse complement strand
AGCTACCGGGGCGCGCGCGGGCTCGACCCCGAGTTCGTGCGCGAGATCGAGCGCATGTACGGCTTCGACCGCCCGCCGGCCGAGCGCTTCCTCACCATGATGTGGAACTACCTGCGCTTCGACTTCGGCGACAGCTACTTCCGCGACCGCTCGGTGGTGCAGCTCGTGGTCGACAAGATGGACGTGTCGATTTCGCTCGGCCTTTGGACCACGCTCCTCGTGTACCTCGTCTCCATCCCGCTCGGCATCGCCAAGGCGGTGCGCGACGGCAGCGCCTTCGACGTGTGGACCAGCGCCGCCATCGTGGTCGGCTACGCGGTGCCGGGCTTCCTGTTCGCGATCCTGCTGGTGGTGCTGTTCGCGGGCGGCAGCTTCCTCGACTGGTTCCCGCTGCGCGGCCTCACCTCGGCGGACTGGGAGTCGCTCGGCCCGCTCGAGCGCGTCGTGGACTACTTCCACCACCTCGCCCTGCCCGTGCTCGCCCTCGTCATCGGCGCGTTCGCGGGCCTCACCATGCTCACCAAGAACTCGTTCCTCGACGAGATCGGCAAGCTCTACGCGACGGCGGCGCGCGCCAAGGGAGCGCCGGAGCGCCGGGTGCTCTACGGGCACGTGTTCCGCAACGCGATGCTGATCGTGGTGGCGGGGTTCCCGGGGGCGTTCGTGGGCATCCTGTTCACGGGCGCGCTGCTGATCGAGGTCATCTTCTCGCTCGACGGGCTCGGGCTGCTCGGCTTCGAGGCGGTGCTCAAGCGCGACTACCCCGTGGTCTTCGGCACGCTCTACCTGTTCTCGCTGCTGGGGCTCGCGATGCGGCTCGCGGGCGACCTCCTGTACATGGCCGTCGACCCGCGCATCGACTTCGAGAGCCGGCCGGCGTGAGGGGGCGGAGCCGGTGGGCGGCGCGCCTGAGCCCCCTCAACCGCCGGCGCTGGGAGCGCTTCCGGGCGAACCGGCGGGCGTGGTGGTCGCTGCGGCTCTTCCTCGCCCTGTTCGCGCTCAGCCTCGGCGCCGAGCTCATCGCCAACGACCGCCCGCTCGCCGCCGGCTTCCGGGGCGAGCTCTACTTCCCCGTCCTCCACGACTACCCCGAGACCGCGTTCGGGGGCGAGTTCGAGACCGCGGCCGACTACCGCGACCCCTACGTGGCGGAGCTCATCGAGGCCGAGGGCTGGCTGCTGTGGCCGCCCGTGCGCTTCAGCCACGACACCGTGAACTACGCCCTCGACCGGCCGGCGCCGGCGCCGCCGTCGGGCGAGAACTGGCTCGGCACCGACGACCAAGGGCGCGACGTGTTCGCCCGCGCCCTCTACGGGTTCCGCACGTCGGTGCTGTTCGGCCTCGCCCTCACCCTCGCGAGCACCGTCATCGGGGTGGCGGCGGGTGCCGTGCAGGGCTACCTCGGGGGCTGGACGGACCTCCTGTTCCAGCGCTTCATCGAGGTCTGGTCGAGCCTCCCCGAGCTCTACCTGCTGATGATCCTGGCGAGCGTGGTGGAGCCGAACTTCGGCTGGCTGCTGCTCATCATGCTGCTGTTCAGCTGGACGGCGCTCGTGGGGGTGGTGCGCGCGGAGTTCCTGCGCGCACGCAACTTCGAGTACGTGCGCGCGGCGCGGGCGCTCGGGGTCGGGGACCTCACCGTCATGTTCCGCCACGTGCTGCCGAACGCGATGGTGGCCTCGCTCACCTTCCTGCCGTTCGTCCTGAACGGGTCCATCGTCACCCTCACCTCGCTCGACTTCCTCGGCTTCGGGATGCCGCCCGGCTCGCCCTCGCTCGGCGAGCTGGTGGCCCAGGGCAAGGCCAACCTGCACGCGCCGTGGCTCGGGATCACCGCGTTCGCGGTGCTGGCGGCGCTGCTCTCCCTCCTCATCTTCGTGTTCGAGGGGGTGCGCGACGCCTTCGACCCCCGCAAGGCCTGACGTCCGGGACATCCGGGGCCAAGCCTTGCCGTCCGCCCCGGCCCGCCCTAGAATCCTCGCGGCGGCGGGCGATTAGCTCAGTGGGAGAGCACTGTCTTCACACGGCAGGGGTCGGTGGTTCGAACCCACCATCGCCCACCATTTCCACGCCGCCTCCCCCATCATCGGCGCCGCGTCCCGCGCAGGGCCGCGGGCTCAACGGCGCGCGCGCCGCGGCGGACCGCCCGGACCGCCCGCCGCCCGGAACGGCCCGCAGAGGTCAAGCACGAGGCGGCGCAGCCCTTCCCAGGCGTCGCCCGGCGCCGCCCCCTTGGCCATGGCGTCGAGCCGGGCGAGGCTCCCGATCCGCTTCGCCCACCCGGCCGCCGGCCGGCGCGCGAGCGCCGCACGGACCGCCGCCTGCCGGCGGCGCCAGGCGGGGAAACGGCCGAGCGCCGACTCGAGCGACGCCCCGCGCTCGACGCCGCGCCCGATGCGGGCGAGCGTGCGCAGCTGCCACGTAAGGGAGCCGATCACGGCGGGCGGCGCCTCGCCCTCCTCGGCGAGCCCCGCGAGCACCCGGAGCGCGCGCGGCGCGTTGCCCGCGAGCGTGGCGTCCACGAGGTCGAAGGCGGTGAAGCGCGCGCCGTGCGCCGCGCCGTCGAGCACGTCGTCGAGCTCGATGCGGTTGCCGCCGACGAGCAGCGCGAGCCGTTCCACGGTCTGGGCGGCGAGCGCGAGGTTGCCCTCGCAGCGGTCCGCCAACTCCTCGAGCGCGTCCGGCGAGGCGTCGAGGCCGTGCGAGCGCACCCGCTCGCGGATCCAGCCCGGCAAGGCCGCCCGCTCCTTCGGCCATACCGTGACGCACGCCCCGGCCCGGTCGAGGGCCCGGTACCACTCGGCGCGGCGCGCGGCCGGGTCGAGCTTGCCGCCCGCACCGACCAGCAGCACGGTGTCTTCGCCGGGCGCCGCCGCGAACGCGGCGAGGGCCTTGCCGCCCTCCACCCCCGGACGCGCGTTCGGGAGGCGCAGCTCGATGAGCCGGCGGTCGGCGAACAGCGAGAGGCTCGCGCCGGTGTGGGCGAGCCGCCCCCAGTCGAACCCGGCCTCGGCCTCGAGCACCGTGCGGTCGGCGAACCCCCGCTCGCGCGCCGCCCGGCGCACGAGGTCGAGCGCCTCCATGTACTGCAGCGGCTCGTCGCCGCTCACGAGGTAGATCGGCGCGAGCCCGCGCTCGAGGTGGGGGGCGAGCTGATCGAACCGGAGCTGCATCGGGACGGGGTGCGGCGCGGGACGCGGGGTGAGGCGCTGAACGGCGGGGCGGCGGAGCGGACGGCCGGAGCGCGCCGTCAGCCGGGGCCGGCCGAGCGCAGCCGGAGCAGGATCGCGTCCGCCGCCTGCTGGATCATCTCCCTGCGCAAGGTCGCCTGCTCGGCGGCCTGCCCGGGACTCACGACGAACTCGCGCAGCACCCGCACCTCGTCGGGTTCGGACTGCGGCCCGTCCCCGCGCCGCCAGGCGTAGCGGACGGAGTAGACGAGCTCGTACCCGCGCACGCGCCCCCGCTGCGGCTCCACCAGGAGCCTGCGCGAGGCGAACTCGGTCTTCAGGATGCGCAGCGCCGCGTCCGCCTGCCGCCCACCCCTTCCGGCCCCGGCGAGCCGCGAGCCGCCGCCCTCGATGCGCACCCGCAGCGCGGTGCGGAGCGCGGCCGGGGCGCCCCGGACCTCGATGGCCGCGGGGAGGGCGAGCGGCGGCGCCGCCCCGCGCGGCGCGAAGCCGCAGCCGGGGAGCAGGGCGAGCGCCGCCAGCGCGACGACGGCGGCGGCGAGCCCAGCCGCCGGCGCGGCGGCGCGAGGGCGGGGAGCGGGAGAGAGGCGGCCTCGCACGGCGGCTACACCACGATGTTGAGGAGGCGGTCCGGCACCAGCACCACCTTGCGCGGCGTCCTGCCTTCGAGATGGCGGGCGACGTTGGGGTCGCCGCGCGCCGCCGCCTCCGCCTCGTCCCGCCCCGCGCCGGCCGGGACCTCGACCCGCCCCCGCAGCCGACCGTTCACCTGCACCACCAGGGTCACCGTGGCGCGCGCGAGCACGGCCTCGTCCGCCTCGGGCCAGGGCGCGTCCACCACCGCGCCCTCGCCGCCGAGCGCGGGCCACAGGGCGTGCGCGGCGTGCGGGACCACGGGGGCGAGCAGCAGCACCGCCGTCCGGAGCCCCTCGCGCACCACGGCCCGGTCCGCGGGCGAGCCGCCGCCTTCGCGGTCGCCGCCGCCGAAGGCACGGAGCGCGTTCAGCATCTCGATGACCGCCGCGATCGCGGTGTTGAAGGTGTAGCGCCGGCCCACGTCGTCGCTCACGCGGGCGATGGTCTCGTGCACCGTGCGCCGCATCGCGCGCTGCTCCGCGTCGAGCTCGAGCCCCTCCGGAGCAGGCGGCGGCGGCGCGTCTCCCGCGGCGTGCTCCGCCACCATCCGCCACAGCCGGCGCAGGAAGCGCAGCGCCCCCTCGACCGCCGTGTCGTTCCATTCGAGGGTCTGCGAGGGCGGGCTCTGCATCATCATGTAGAGCCGGATGGTGTCCGCCCCGTAGCGGTCCACCATCTCCTCGGGGTCGACCCCGTTGTTCTTCGACTTCGACATCTTCTCCAGCCGCCCGACCTCCACCGGCTCGCCGTCCGCCCGCAGCCGCGCGCCCGTCACCCGCCCCTTCGGGTCGCGCTCGAAGTCCACCTCGGACGGCGAGTGGTAGGTGCGCGACCCGTCCTCGCGGTCGCGGTAGAACGTCTCGTTCAGCACCATGCCCTGGGTGAGCAGGTTGGCGAACGGCTCGTCGCTCGACACGAGACCCATGTCGCGCATCACCTTGTGGAAGAAGCGCGCGTACATGAGGTGCAGCACGGCGTGCTCGATGCCGCCGATGTAGAGGTCCACGGGCAGCCAGTAGTCCGCGCGCGCGTCGACCATGCCGGTATCGCAGTCCGGGGAGGCGAAGCGCGCGTGGTACCAGGAGGACTCCATGAACGTGTCGAACGTGTCGGTGTCGCGGCGGGCGGGCGCGCCGGTCTCGGGGTCGGTCGTCTCCACGAACGCGGGCAGGGTGGCGAGCGGCGAGCCGCCCCCCGAGACCTGCACGTCCTCGGGCAGCACCACGGGCAGCAGGCCGTCCGGCACCGGGGTCTCGCCCCGCGACTCGCTGGCGATGACCGGCACCGGGCAGCCCCAGTAGCGCTGGCGCGACACCCCCCAGTCGCGGAGCCGGTAGTTCACCGTGCGCCGCCCCTTGCCGCGCGCTTCGAGCCAGGCCGCGATGGCGTCGAACGCGGCGGCCGTGGTGAGGCCGTCGAACTCCCCCGAGCCCATGACGATCCCCGGCTCGACGAAGGCCCCCTCTCCGGCCGGCGGCGCCGCCGCGCCGCCCGCAGCGCCGTCCTCGGGCCGCACCACCGGCACGATGGGCAGCCCGTACTTCAGCGCGAACTCGTGGTCGCGGTGGTCGTGGGCGGGCACCGCCATGATCGCGCCGGTGCCGTAGCTCATGAGGATGAAGTTGGCGATCCACACCGGGATGCGCTCCCCGGTCATGGGGTGGATGGCGTCGCGGCCGATGGGGACGCCGCGCTTGTCCATGGTCTCGATGGCCGCCTCGGAGGTCTCCGTGCGCCGGCACTCCTCGACGAAGGCGGCCACGGCCGGGTCCGCCGCCGCCGCCTCGACCGCCAGCGGATGGCCGGTGGCGACGGCGAGGTAGGTGGCGCCGAAGATGGTGTCGGGGCGGGTGGTGAAGACGGTGACGGGCGCGCCCCCGCCGTCCGCCATCTCGAACTCGAACTCCACCCCCTGCGAGCGCCCGATCCACCGGCGCTGCATCGTCTTCACCGCCTCCGGCCAGCCGATGCGGTCGAGCCCCTCGACCAGCTCTTCGGCGTAGTCGGTGATCTTGAGGAACCAGTGCGGGATCTCGCGGCGCTCCACGGGCGCGCCCGAGCGCCAGCCGCGCCCGTCGATGACCTGCTCGTTGGCGAGCACCGTCTGCTCCACCGGGTCCCAGTTGACCTCGGCGTTGCGCTTGTAGGCGAGGCCCTGCTCGTACATCCGGCAGAACATCCACTGCTCCCAGCGGTAGTACTGCGGGGTGCAGGTGGCGAACTCGCGCGACCAGTCGTAGCCGAAGCCGAGCCGGCGGAGCTGCGCCTTCATGTCGGCGATGTTGCGGTAGGTCCACTTCGCGGGCGGCACCCGGTTCTCGATGGCCGCGTTCTCCGCCGGCAGCCCGAAGGCGTCCCAGCCCATGGGCTGGAGCACGTTGCGCCCGCGCATGCGCTGGTAGCGCGAGACCACGTCGCCGATGGTGTAGTTGCGCACGTGGCCCATGTGCAGCCGCCCGCTCGGGTAGGGGAACATCGAAAGGCAGTAGAACTTCTCGCGCGTGGGGTCCTCGGTGACGCGGAACGTCTGCGCCTCCTCCCAGTACGCCTGGGCCGCCGCCTCGACCGCCGGCGGGTCGTAGCGCGGGGAGAGGCGCGCGGCGTCCGCCGCCGCCGGGGCCGGTGCCGGTGCCGGGGTCCGCTTGCCGTCAGCCATCGTGTCCCGTCTCGTAGGCGTGGTCGAAGGAGTCGAAGAAGAGCCGCTCCGGGTCGAGGCCGCGCTCGGGGAAGCGCTCGCGCACCGCGCGCACCATGGGCGGCGGCCCGCTCGCGTAGACCTCGCAGCCCGAGAGGTCCGGGAAGTCCGCCAGCACCGCCTCGTGCACGAGGCCCGTGCGCCCGCTCCAGCCGTCCTCGGGCGCGGGCTCGGACAGCACCGGCACGTAGCGGAGCGGGGGGTGGCCCTGCGCCCACTCGCGGGGCAGCTCGGGCAGGTACAGGTCGCGCAGCGCGCGCACTCCCCGGTACAGGTGCATCTCTCGTTCCAGCGGTCCTTCGAGCAGCGCATTTTCGATGATGCTCTTCACCGGCGCAAAGCCCGTGCCGCCCGCGAGGAACAGCGCGGGCCGTCCGCCGCCGGCATCGGCATCGGCGCGCAGGTGGAAGCCGCCGAGCGGACCCTCGATCCGGACCAGGGCGCCTTCGGCGAGGCCGCCGGACGGACCATCGGACGGGCCGTCGAACAGGCGCCCGGAGAGGAAGCCGTCCGGCACGCGGCGCACGTGCAGTTCGAGGAGCTCGTCGCACGCGGGGCAGTTGGCGAGGGAGAACGCGCGCCGGCGGCCGTCGGGAAGGAGCAGGTGCACGTACTGGCCGGCGCGGTACTGCAAGCGCTCGCTGGGGGGCAGCCGCAGGCGGAGCTCCATCACGTCGTGGGCGAGGAGCCGCTTCGAGGCGATGCGGGCGGGCAGGGTGCGGACCGCGGGCGCCGCATCGTCCGCGCGCGCCGCGAGCCGCACGTCGGAGCCGACGCGCGCCCGGCAGAGCAGGGTCCAGCCGGCGGCGGCCTCGCGTGCGGTGAGGCCGCGCGGCGGCGCGGCGGAGGCGGCGGCGTCCCCACCCCCTCCTCCATCCCCGGAGGCGAGGCGGACCTCTCCCGCGAGGACCCGCGCGCGGCAGGCGCCGCAGGCGCCGTTGCGGCAGCCGTAGGGCAGGGGCACCCCCTGGCGCAGGGCCGCGTCCAGGACGGACTCGCCGGGGCCGGCCGAGAAGACGCGGCCCGAAGGGTCCAGCGTCACCTCGAACACGCGCCCGCGCCCGGCGGGGAACTCCACGGCCCCGCCCTGCCCCGCTCCGCCGTCAGCCCGGATGGGGGACGACTTCCTGGCGCTGCTCCCCGAGCCCGTCGATGCCGAGGCTCATCACGTCGCCCGGCTGCAGGAACACCGGCGGCTTGTGCCCCGCCCCGACCCCGGGCGGCGTGCCGGTGGGGATGACGTCGCCCGGCTCCAGGGTCATGTAGGCGCTCGCGAAGCTCACCAGGGTCTTGACCCCGAAGATCATCGTGCGGGTGTTGCCGTCCTGGAAGCGCCGCCCGTTCACGTCCAGCCACATGCCCAGGCTCTGGGGGTCGGGCACCTCGTCGCGGGTGACCATCCACGGTCCGAGCGGCGCGAACGTGTCGCAGCTCTTGCCCTTGGTCCACTGCCCGCCCGGACGCTCCAGCTGGAACTCGCGCTCCGATACGTCGTTCACCACGCAGTAGCCGGCCACGTGGTCGAGCGCCTCGTCCTCCCCGACCCCGCACGCGCGCCGTCCGATGACGATGCCGAGCTCCACCTCCCAGTCAAGCTTGGTGGAGCCGCGCGGCGCGACCACGGGGTCGTGCGGCCCGTTGATGGCGGTGGTGGCCTTCATGAACAAGATGGGCTCGCTCGGCTCGGGGGAGCCGGTCTCGGCGGCGTGGTCGGAGTAGTTGAGCCCGATGCACAGCAACTTGCCCACGTTCGCGACGCACGGCCCGAGGCGCACGCCGGGGTCCACGGCGGGGAGCGACGCGGGGTCGAGGGCCGCGAGCCGGGCGAGGACGTCCGGGGCGAGCGCCTCGGATCCGATGTCGCCGACGTGGCCGGACAGGTCGCGGATGGTTCCGCCGGAATCGATCAGGCCCGGCGCTTCGCGTCCGCGCTCCCCGAAACGAAGCAGTCTCATGGCGTTCTCCTCGGCACGATGGAAGGGGCCGGTCCACGCCGGCCCGACGGCCGGGGTATTCTACGCGCTGCCCGGAGACCGGCGGCGGGAGACCGGCGCGAGTGCAGATCCCATGGATGGCGGTGGCCGTCGCCATCGCCGTGAACAGCCTCTGGGGCGGCAACCCGGTGGCGGTCAAGTTCGGGCTGGAGGCCTTCCCGCCGTTCTGGACCGCCTTCCTGCGCTTCAGCCTGGGGACCGTGTGCATCGGCGCATGGGCGGCGGCCGTCGGGGTGGGCCTTCGCCCGCGGCCCGAGGAGTGGCGGCCCTACTTCGGGCTGAGCCTGCTGTTCGGCGTGCAGATCTGGCTCATGAACGTGGGCTTCGCGCACACCTCGGGCACCATGGGCGCGGTGCTCCTCAACATCTACCCGCTGGTGGCGGCCCTACTCGGGCACTGGCTCATCCCCGGCGACCGGCTGACCGCGGTGCGTGTGCTCGGGCTCGCCGTCGCCTTCGCCGGCGCCGCCACGGTGCTGCTCGGCGAGAGCGGCGCGGGAGTGCCGCAGCTGTACTCGTTCGGGAACTGGATCGTGATCCTGAGCGGGAGCCTGCTCGGGCTCCGGCTCATCGTCTCCGCGCGCATCGTGCGCGTCTCCGAGCCGGCCCGGACCACGTTCTGGCAGATGGTGCTGGCCCAGCCGTGGTTCCTGGCGGGCGCGCTCGCGACCGAGACCGTGGCGTGGGAGGCGGTCGGCTGGCGTCCGGTGGCGGGCATCCTCTACCAGGGGGTGGTGATCGCGGGCCTGGGGTTCATGACGGTGGCCCACTTGCTCAAGCACTACCCGCCGAGCACCATGCTCAGCTTCGGCTTCGTCGCCCCGCTGACGGGCGTGGCCCTGAGCGCCTGGCTCCTGCGCGAGGACGTCACCCGGAGCTTCGTCGCGGGGTCGGTCGGGGTCATCGTCGGCCTCGTCCTGGTGCTGCGCGAGCCGCGCGGCGGTGCGCGCGGCAGTGCGCGCGACGGAACGGGGTAGTACGCTCGCGCGGCGGAACGGCAGACGGAAGGGAGCGGCGGCAATGGGGACGAACGCGGATACGGAGCGGCCGGGCGGACGGCTGATCGTGGCCCTCGACGTGGACGGGCGCGACGAGGCGCTGCGGCTGGTGGACCGGATCGGCGGCGCCGTCGGCTTCTACAAGGTCGGCTGGCAGCTCTTCGTGGGCGCGGGGCTCGCCTTCGTGCGCGAGCTCGCGGACCAGCACGGCAAGCGGGTGTTCCTGGACCTCAAGATGGACGACATCGGGGCGACGGTGCGCGCGGCGGTCGCGAACCTCGGGGCCGCCGCCGACCTCTTCACCCTCCAGGGCGGCGCGGCCACGGTGCGTGCGGCGCTCGCAGGGCGCGGGGAGCGGGCGCGGCCGAGGTTCCTCTCGGTCACCGCCCTGTCGAGCCTCGACGCCTCCGACGTGCGGGACGCGCCGGCGGGGGACGGACGCGGCGCCGGCATCGACATCGACGACTACGCGGTCCGCAGGGGGGAGGCGGCGCTCGACGCGGGCTGCGACGGCCTCATCGCCTCGGGCGGCTCGGTGCGGCGGCTGCGCGCCGCGTTCCCCGAGCGCGGCTTCCTCATCGTGGTCCCCGGCATCCGCCCCGAGGGGGACGGCGCCGACGACCACAAGCGCTCCCTCACTCCGGGCGAAGCGATCCGCGCCGGCGCGGACTACCTCGTGGTCGGCCGCCCCGTGCGCAACGCGCCGGACCCCGCGGACCGGGCCGCCCGCATCGTCGAGGAGATCGCGCGCGCCGCGGACGCCTGAGACCCGCCCTCCCGCCCCACCCGGCGGAAAACACAGAATTTGTGATCCGGCGCGGGGGGCAATACAATCCGCGCGGCCCGCGACTCCGGCCGTGCGGGGAGCGCCTCCCCCGCCCACACTTCCGCGCAAGTCACAGGGTGTCCGACACATGCTCGATGCAATACTGGGGTTCAACGGGGTCCTCGACCTCGCCGGCTGGCAGAAGGCGGTAGCGGCCCTCGTCCTCACGCACGCCACCATCGTCAGCGTCACGGTCTACCTCCACCGCCATTCCGCGCACCGCGCCCTCGACCTCCACCCGGCGCTCGCGCACGCGTTCCGCTTCTGGCTGTGGCTCACGACCGGGATGAACACCCGCGGGTGGACCGCGATCCACCGCAAGCACCACGCCCACTGCGAGACCCCGGACGACCCGCACAGCCCCGTGCTGGTGGGGCTGCGCAAGGTGCTGTGGCAGGGCACGGAGCTGTACCGCGCCGCGCACACCGAGGAGACGATGGGCCGCTACGGCCACGGCACGCCGGACGACTGGCTCGAGCGCAACCTCTATACCCCCCGCCACAACGTCGGCATCCTGGCCATGCTGGGCCTCGACGTGCTGCTGTTCGGGCCGATCGGGGTCACCATCTGGGCGGTGCAGATGGCCTGGATCCCGTTCTTCGCGGCCGGGGTCATCAACGGGGTGTGCCACGACACCGGGTACCGCAACTACGAGACCCCCGACGCCTCCACCAACTTCGTGCCGTGGGGGATCGTCATCGGCGGCGAGGAGCTGCACAACAACCACCATACCTATCCGAGCTCGGCCAAGTTCTCCGTGAAGTGGTGGGAGCTCGACCTCGGGTGGGCGTGGATCCGGCTGTTCTCGCTGCTCGGGCTGGCCCGGATCAAGCGGCTGCCGCCCGCGGTGCGCCGGGTCGAGGGCAAGCGCGACATCGACCCCGACACCATCCGGGCGGTGCTGATGGACCGCTTCCACATCATGGACCGCTACCGGCGCATGGTGGTGGAGCCCGCCGCGCGCATGGAGCGGCGGCGCGCCGAGCCGCGGCTGCACGACCTCCTGGACCGGGCGAAGTCCCTGCTGTGCCGGGCGGACCTGCTGGTGGACGACGCCGACCGCGAGCTGCGCAGCCGGCTGCTGCACTACAGCGACGTGCTGCGCGCGGTCTACGAGAAGCGGCTGGAGCTGCAGGCGCTGTGGGAGAGCCGGAGCGCGAGCGCCGAAGAGCTGGTGGCCCAGCTGCGCGACTGGTGCCACCGGGCCGAGGACAGCGGCATCCACGCGCTCGGCGAGTTCGCGCGGCACCTGCGCACGTACGCAGGCGCCACCCTGCACCCCGCACCCGCCCCGGCCTCCGCCTGAGGGGCGCGGCGCGCGCCGGCAATAATCCATGACGGCCATGCCGGCCCCCGGGATCACGGCCTGCGGCGCATACATCCCGCGCCTGCGGCTGCAGCGCTCGGCCATCGTCCGCGCCAACGCCTGGGCGAACGGCGCCCTCGCCGCGCTCGGCAAGGGCGAGCGCTCGATGTGCAACTGGGACGAGGACAGCGTCACCATGGCGGTGGAGGCGGCGCGCGACGCGCTCGGGGACTGCGATCGCGCGCGCGTGCGGGCGGTGCATCTCGCGTCCACCACCCTCCCCTTCGGCGACCGGCAGAACGCCGGCATCTGCGCCGAGGCGCTCAACCTCGGCGAGGACGCCGCCACCCTCGACGTGACCTCCTCGCTGCGCGCCGGAACCACGGGGCTCATCAACGCCCTCAACACGGTGCGGGGCGGCGGCGCGGAAGGGGGGGCGGTCCTGTTCCTCGCCTCGGAGCACCGGCGCAGCCGCACCGGTACCGCGCAGGAGCTGCTGTACGGAGACGGGGCGGCGGCGCTCGTCCTCGGGTGCGGGGAGGAGGAGGACGGCGGCGGCAACGGCAGCGGCAGCGGTAGCGGCAAGGTCGTCGCCCGGCTCGTCGGCCACTACTCGGCGTCGGTGGACTTCGTCGACCACTACCGCGGCCAGCACGACGAGTTCGACTACGACTGGGAGGAGCGCTGGGTGCGCGACGAGGGCTACCTCAAGATCGTGCCCCCCGCCATCGCCCGCGCGCTCGAGCGCTGCGCCCTCGAACCCGCCGCCATCGACCGCTTCCTGCTGCCCTGCTCGCTCCGGCGGGTGCCCGAGATGGTGGC
>CAZSPS010000032.1:0-2315 GCA_964608875.1 uncultured Ectothiorhodospiraceae bacterium | reverse complement strand
GCCCTCAACGCCGCCTTCCTCACGATGGCGATCGCGAATGGCCTCACCTCGGCCATCACCAACCCGCTGGAGCCGGAGATCGCCGCCGCCGTCGGAGCCGCCGACGTGATGATGGGCAACGACCCGAACTGCCGCGCCTGGATCGCGGCGCGCTCGGGCGCGGACGGCGGCGGCGCCATCGCCGAAGCGCGCGCCCGCCGCCGCCAGGGCCGCCGGCGCGGCGGGAGCGGCGCGGGCGGCGGAAGCGGTGCGGGCGGGGACGGCGGCGGCGCCCCGGAGGGCGGGGCCGGGAACGGCGTTCCTCCGGCCTCCGGCGGTGGCTGACGGCCCACCGCCGCCCTCCCCGGACGGCGGCGGGCCGCTTGTCGTCTTCACCCCGTCCGGGCGCCGCGGCCGCTTCGCGGCCGGCACCCCGCTCCTCGAAGCCGCGCGCCGCCTGGGGGTCGATCTCGACTCGGTGTGCGGCGGGCGCGGCATCTGCACCCGCTGCCAGGTACGCATCGGGCAGGGCGAGTTCGCCAAGCACGGCATCGCCTCGTCGCCCGGCCACCTCTCCGCGCCCACGGAGCGCGAGCGCCGCCAGCTCGCCACCGGCCGGCTCGGGGAGGGGCGCCGCCTGTCCTGCCAGGCCCGCATCGCGGGCGACCTGGTGATCGACGTACCCGAAGAGAGCCAGGTGCACCGCCAGGTCGTGCGCAAGCGGGCCGAAGCGCGGACCATCCGCATCGACCCGCTGCTGCGGCCGATGTACGTCGAGGTGCCGCCCCCCTCGCTGGAGCGCCCGGCGAGCCATCTCCGCCGCTTGAAGGGCGCGCTCGAAGACGCCTGGGGAGTGCGGATCGAAGAGACGGACCCCCACGTCCTGCGCAAGCTCCACCGCACGCTCGAGGCCGCCCGCTACAAGGTGACCGCCATCGTGCGCGAGCGAAGGCGCCTCGTGGACCTGCGCGCCGGGTTCCGCGGCGAGGTCTACGGGCTCGCCATCGACGTGGGCTCGACCACGCTCGCCGCGCACCTCGTGAACCTGCTGTCGGGCGAGGTGCTGGCCTCGCTCGGGCGGATGAACCCCCAGATCCGGTTCGGGGAAGACCTGATGAGCCGCGTCTCCTACGCCATGATGAACGAGGGCGGCGCGGCGGAGATGACGGCGGCGGTGCGCGAGACGCTGAACGCGATGGCGCTCGAGGCGGCGGCCGAGGCCGGGGTGGACCCCGCCGACGTGCTGGAAGCCACCGTCGCCGGCAACCCGGTCATGCACCACCTGCTGCTCGGGCTCGACCCCGCGCCGCTCGGGTTCGCGCCCTTCGCCCTCGCGACGGACGAGGGGGTGACGGCGGCGGCGGGCGACGGCGGCGACACCGACGCTGATGCCGGCGCCGGCCTGCTGCCCGGGATCGGCGCCGGCGCGCGGGTGTACGCGCTGCCCTGCATCGCGGGGCATGTCGGGGCGGACGCCGCGGCCGTGGTGTTGAGCGAGATGCCCTACCGCAGCCGCGAGGTGACCCTGATCGTGGACGTGGGCACGAACGCGGAGCTGGTGCTCGGCAACCGCGAACGGCTGCTGGCCGCGTCCTCGCCGACGGGGCCGGCCTTCGAGGGGGCGCAGATCAGCTGCGGGCAGCGCGCCGCGCCGGGGGCGATCGAGCGGATGCGCATCGACCCGCACACCCTGGAGCCGCGCTACCGCACGGTCGGCGCCGAGGGCTGGTCGGACGAGCCGGGCGGCGGGGGCGGGAGCGGAGGTGGCGGCGGCGGCCCGGTTGCGCCGACCGGCATCTGCGGCTCGGGCATCGTGGAGGCGCTGGCCGAGATGTTCCTCGCCGGCATCCTGCTGCCCGACGGCACCATCGACGGCCGGCTCGCCGAGCGCACGCCGCGCATCGTGCCGACCGGGCGCACCTTCGCCTACGTCATCCACGCGGGCGAGCCCGAGGTCTCCATCACCCAGAACGACGTGCGCCAGATCCAGCTCGCAAAGGCGGCGCTCTACGCGGGCGCGCGCCTGCTCATGGACCGCATGGGGGTCGAGTCGCTCGACCGGGTGACGCTCGCGGGCGCGTTCGGCAGCCGCATCGACCCCAAGTACGCGCTGGTCCTCGGCATGGTCCCGGACTGCGCGCCCGAGCGCGTGACCTCGGCCGGCAACGCGGCCGGCACGGGCGCGCGCATCGCCCTCGTCAACCGCCGGCTGCGCCGCGAGTTGGAGCGCCGGGTGCGCGGCATCGAGAAGGTGGAGACGGCGACGGAGCCGCGCTTCCAGGAGCACTTCGTGGACGCGATGGCCATCCCCCACCGCACCGCCCCCTACCCCAAGC
>CAZSPS010000031.1:0-15329 GCA_964608875.1 uncultured Ectothiorhodospiraceae bacterium | reverse complement strand
GGCGTGCGGGGCCGGGGGCGACGGCGGTGCTGCTCGCCCTCTACGTGTTCGGCATCGGCAAGGCGGCGGTGATGCCGTTCCACCGCTGGCTCCCTGCGGCCATGGTCGCGCCGACCCCGGTGAGCGCGCTCCTGCACGCGGTGGCGGTGGTCAAGGCCGGGGTGTTCTCGGTGCTCAAGGTGGTCGTCTACGTGTTCGGCCTCGACCACCTGACGGCAACCGGGGCGGCGGCCTGGCTGCTGCCCGTGGCCGCGCTCACCGTCGTGCTCGGCTCGCTCGGGGCGCTCGCCCGCGGCAACCTGAAGGCGCGGCTCGCGTACTCGACCGTGAGCCAGCTCTCCTACATCGTGACGGGGGCGCTGCTCGCGAGCGCCTGGGGGGTGGTCGGGGCGGGGCTCCACATCGTGACGCACGCCTTCGCCAAGATCACCCTGTTCTTCTGCGCCGGCGCGGTGCTGGTCGCCCACCACCGCACGGAGGTGGGGGAGCTCGACGGGATCGGGCGCGCGATGCCGATCACCATGGGCGCCTTCCTGGTGGCGAGCCTCGGCATCGTGGGGCTGCCCCTCGCAGGGGGGATGTGGAGCAAGTGGTACCTCGCCCTCGGCGCCATCGAGGTGGGGCAGTACGCGGTGGTGGCGGTGCTGATGTTGAGCTCGCTGCTGTCGGCCGCCTACCTCCTGCCGATCCCGGTGCGGGCCTTCGTGCGGGAGCGGAAGGGAGGAGGAGGGGACGGGGGGCTGCGGGAGGCGCCCTGGCCGTGCGTCGCCGCCATCGTGGTCACCGCGGCCGGCTGCCTCGCGCTGTTCTGGTACGCCGGGCGGTGGCTGCGGCTGCTGGAGCAGGTCGTGCGCTCCTGACTCCCGTGCGCGCCGACGCCGCCACCGCCGCCTCCGCGCCGCTCCTCACAGGCGCCAGAGGCGTACTCCGGGCGGGGTGCGGTCGCGGGGCAGGAGGTGCGGCACGTCCGCCACGACCCCGGCGCCGCCTTCGAGGAGGCGCGCGACCAGGCTCCACGGGTCCTCGCGCCACGCGTCGTGCGCCACGGCCAGCACCACCGCACGCGCGGGCCGGAGGTCCGCCAGCGCGGTGAGGCCGGTTCCGAGCTCGTCCTCCGCCTCCTCACCGGGCTCCACGAGCGGGTCGTGCACCTGGACGTCGGCTCCGTGCAGCGCCAATTCGCGCACCATGCCGGCCACCCCGGTATTGCGCAGATCGGGGACGTTCGCCTTGAACGCGGCCCCCAGCACCGTCACCACGGCGCCCTCGACCGCGCAGCCGGAGCGGTTGAGCAGCCGCAGGACCTGCCCCGCCACGTAGCGCGCCATCTCGTCGTTGACCCGGCGTCCGGCGAGGATCACCTCCGGGTGGTGGCCCTCGCGCCGGGCGCGGTGCGTGAGGTAGTAGGGGTCGACCCCGATGCAGTGTCCACCCACCAGACCCGGACGGAACGGCAGGAAGTTCCACTTGGTCGCGGCGGCGGCGAGCACGTCGCCCGTGTCGAGGTCCATGCGCCCGCAGATGATCGCGAGCTCGTTCATGAGCGCGATGTTGATGTCGCGCTGGGTGTTCTCGAGCACCTTGGCCGCCTCCGCCACCCGGATGGAGGGGGCGCGGTAGACGCCGGCCGCGGCCACCGACTCGTAGACCCGCGCCACGATGTCGAGCGTGGCGGGGTCGCCGGCCGCGACCACCTTCACCACCCCGGCGAGACCGTGCGCCTCGTCGCCCGGGTTGATGCGCTCGGGCGAGTACCCGACGAAGAAGTCCTCGCCGGCGCGAAGGCCGGAGGCCGCTTCGAGGAGCGGGATGCAGACCTCCTCCGTCGCTCCCGGATGGACGGTCGACTCGTAGACCACGATCGCCCCCGGCCGGAGCCGCTCGCCGACCGTGCGCGACGCGGCTTCGAGGGCGCGGAGGTCCGGGACCTTGGCTTCGTCCACCGGGGTGGGGACGGCGACGATGAAGAAGTCCGCCTGTTCGAGGCCGCGCGGGTCGCTGGTGAACGAGAGCCCGGGCGCGGCGAGCCGCTCCGCGTCCACCGTCCGGTTGCGGTCGAGCCCGCGGCCGAGCTCCGCGACCCGCTCCCGGTCGGTGTCGAAGGCGACGGTGGGGCCGAGCGCGGCGAACGCCGCCGCCACCGGCAGCCCGACGTATCCGAGCCCGACCACCGCCACCCGGCGCCCGTGCCCGGCGCCGGCACCGGTGCGAGCCGCCGCCGCCCGCGCCGTCATGCCCGCGGCCCGTCCTGCGTGCGCCCCCTCATGCGCCCCGGCCTCCTCATACGCCGTGGTACTCGCGGTACCAGCGCACCGAGGGCGGCACCCCTTCCTCGACGGTGGTGCGGGGGCGGTAGCCGGTGAGGGCCGTGAGGTCCGAGACGTCGGCGGCGGTCTCCGGGACGTCGCCCGGCTGCAACGGCAGCAGGTTGCGCTCCGCCCGCCGTCCGACGCACTGCTCGATGCATTCGATGTAGCGGTCGAGCTCCATCGGGGCGCGGCTGCCGATGTTGAGGAGCCGGTAGGGGGCGTGGCTGGTGGCCGGATCGGGATGGACCGCGTCCCAGTCCGGATTCGGCTCCGGGGGAAGGTCGAGGGTCTGCACCACCCCCTCGACGATGTCGTCCACGTAGGTGAAGTCCCGGCGGTGGTGGCCGTGGTTGTAGACGTCGATCGGCTTTCCCTCGAGGATGTTGCGCACGAACAGGAACAGCGCCATGTCCGGGCGCCCCCACGGGCCGTACACGGTGAAGAAGCGAAGCCCCGTCGCCGGCAGCGCGTAGAGGTGGCTGTAGGCGTGCGCCATCGCCTCGTTCGCCTTCTTCGACGCCGCGTAGAGCGAGAGCGGGTGCTCGGCGCCGTCGTGGACCGAGAACGGCAGCTTGCGGTTCGCGCCGTACACCGAGCTGGTGGAGGCGAACACGAGGTGCTCGACCTCGCCGTGGCGGCAGCCCTCGAGCACGTTGAGGAAGCCGGTGAGGTTCGATTCGGCGTAGGCGTGGGGGTTCTCGAGCGAGTAGCGCACCCCGGCCTGGGCGGCGAGGTGGACCACGCGCCGGGGCCGCACGCGCGCGAACAGCTCGCGCGCGCCCTCGCGGTCCGCGAGCTCGAGCCGCTCGAACGTGAAGCCGGGGGCGCCGTCGAGCCGGGCCAGCCGGGCCTTCTTCAGCTCGACGTCGTAGTAGGCGTTGAGGTTGTCGATGCCGACCACGGCGCCTTCCCCGCGGGCGGCGAGCCGCAAGCAGACCTCGGCGCCGATGAACCCCGCCGCCCCCGTGACCAGAACCGTCATCGCCCTTCTCGTCCGATGGCTCCGGCGGATCGCGAAGCCGCGCGAATGCTAGCACACGGGCGGGCGGCGGAAGGTTGAAAGGCGGCGCGCGCGGCCCAATTCTCCACCTTGGTTCCCGGCAGTAAGAACGGTTTCGAGATGTCGGCGGAAAAGTTCACGACCCGGCTCCAGCTCGCCCTCGCCGAGGCGCAGAGCCTCGCGGTGGGGCGCGACCACCAGTTCGTCGAGCCGGCGCACCTGCTGGTCGCGCTGCTCGACCAGGGCGACGGCGGCGCGCGGCCCCTGCTGGCCCAGGCCGGGGTCGACGTCGCCCGGTTGCGCACGGGGCTGGGGGCGCTCCTCGAACGCATCCCCTCCGTCACCGGTGGCGCCGCGGGCGAGGTGCATGCCGGCCGCGATCTCGCGCGCCTGCTCAACGTGGCCGACAAGCTCGCCCAGGAGCGGGGCGACCGCTACGTCTCGAGCGAGCTGGCGATCCTCGCCGCGGTGCGCGCCGGGGACCCCCTCGGCCGCCTCTTCGCCGAGTGCGGTGCGCGCGAGGACGCCGTCGCCGAGGCCATCGACGCGCTGCGTGGCGGCCGGCCGGTGGACGACGCGAACGCCGAGGAGCACCGCCAGGCGCTCGAGAAGTACACCATCGACCTCACCGAACGGGCCGAGCAGGGACGGCTCGACCCGGTCATCGGCCGCGACGACGAGATCCGGCGCACCATCCAGGTGCTGCAGCGCCGCACCAAGAACAACCCGGTGCTCATCGGCGAGCCCGGAGTGGGCAAGACCGCCATCGTGGAGGGCCTCGCCCAGCGCATCGTCGACGGGGAGGTCCCCGAGGGGCTGAAGCGCCGCCGCGTCCTGTCGCTCGACATGGGTTCGATGCTGGCGGGCACGAAGTTCCGGGGCGAGTTCGAGGAGCGGATGAAGGCGCTGCTGAACGACCTCGCGAAGCAGCAGGGCCGCATCGTGCTCTTCATCGACGAGCTGCACACCATGGTCGGCGCGGGCCGCGCGGAAGGCTCCATGGACGCCGGCAACATGCTCAAGCCCGCGCTCGCGCGCGGCGAGCTGCACTGCATCGGCGCCACCACCCTCGACGAGTACCGCCAATACGTGGAGAAGGACGCGGCCCTGGAGCGCCGCTTCCAGACCGTGCTGGTGGACGAGCCGGGGGTCGGGGACACGGTGGCCATCCTGCGCGGCCTGAAGGAGCGCTACGAGGTCCATCACGGGGTGGACATCACCGATCCGGCGCTGGTCGCCGCCGCGTCCCTGTCGCACCGGTACATCACCGGCCGGCAGCTGCCGGACAAGGCCATCGACCTCATCGACGAGGCGGCGAGCCGCATCCGCATGGAGATCGACTCCATGCCGGAGTCGATGGACCGCCTCAACCGCCGCCTCATCCAGTTCAAGATCGAGCGCGAGGCGCTCGCGCGCGAGAGCGACGAGGCCTCGCGCGAGCGGCTCGGCCGGCTGGAGGCGTCGATCGCGGAGTGCGAGCGCGAGTACGCGGACCTGGAGGAGGTGTGGCGCGCGGAGAAGGCGGCGCTGCACGGCTCGCAGAGTACGCGCGAGGCGCTCGAGCAGGCGCGCCTGGAGCTCGAGACCGCGCGCCGCGCGGGGGACCTCGGCCGCATGGCGGAGCTGCAGTACGGCCGCATCCCGGAGTTGGAGAAGCGTCTCGGCGAGGGCGAAGGCGAGGGCGAAGGGCAGGCGCCGGCGCCCGCGAAGCTGCTGCGCGACACGGTCACCGAGGACGAGGTGGCCGAGGTGGTCGCGAAGTGGACGGGCATCCCGGTCTCGCGGCTGGTCGAGGGCGAGCGCGACCGGCTGCTGCACATGGAGTCCGTGCTCATGCGCCGGGTGGTGGGCCAGGACGAGGCGGTGCGGGCGGTGTCGGACACGGTGCGGCGCGCGCGCGCCGGACTCTCCGACCCCGCACGCCCCAACGGCTCCTTCCTGTTCCTCGGCCCCACCGGGGTGGGCAAGACCGAGCTGTCGAAGGCGCTCGCGGAGTTCCTGTTCGACACCGAAGAGGCGCTGGTGCGCATCGACATGTCGGAGTTCATGGAGAGCCACTCGGTGGCCCGGCTCATCGGCTCGCCGCCGGGCTACGTGGGCTACGAGGAGGGCGGCCACCTCACCGAGACGGTGCGCCGCCGGCCCTACGCCGTGATCCTGCTCGACGAGATCGAGAAGGCGCACGCCGACGTGTTCAACGTGCTCTTGCAGGTGCTCGACGACGGCAGGCTGACGGACGGCCACGGGCGCACCGTGGACTTCCGCAACACGGTCGTGGTGATGACCTCGAACCTCGGCACCGAGGCCCTCCGGGACGCGGACGCGGACGAGGCGCGGGTGCGCGAGCGGGTGTTGGAGACGGTCCGCGGCAGCTTCCGCCCCGAGTTCGTCAACCGCATCGACGAGATGGTGGTGTTCCGGCCGCTCGGCCGCGAGCAGATCCGGGCCATCGTGGACATCCAGGTGGCGCGGCTCGGCGAGCGGCTCGCCGAGCGCGGCATCGGCATCGAGGTGGCGCCCGCGGCGCTCGACCGCCTGGCCGAGGCGGGCTACGACCCGGTGTACGGGGCGCGGCCCCTGAAGCGGGCCTTCCAGCAGATGGTGGAGAACCCCCTCGCCCGGCAGGTGCTGGCGGGCGAGCTGCGCGAGCGCGAGGCCGTGCGGGTCGATGCCGGGCCCGAGCAGGAGGGCGGCGGCCTCGTGTTCGAGTCCGCGGGGCTCCACGGGGCCGGGGCCGCAGGGGCCGCGGAGACCGTGGAGGTCGCGGAGCGCGAGGAGCGGGCGGGAGATTGACGGCTGGTCGGGGTGACAGGATTTGAACCTACGACCCCCACGTCCCGAACGTGGTGCTCTACCAGGCTGAGCTACACCCCGAAAGATCTTCAGTACGTGCGTTCGATCGCGAACTCGGCGAGGGACTCGAGCGCATCGCGGAACCGGTTGCCGGGAACGTCCCGCAGCGCCTCGACCGCCTGTTGCACGTAGCCGCGCGCGGCGCGCGCAGTGTAGTCGATGCCCCCCGAGGACTCAACGGCCTCGATCACCTCGTCGAGCCGCCCGAGGTCGCCGCTGCGCACGGCCTCGCGCACCGTGCGCACCGTGCGCTCGTCCCCCGCCCGCATGGCGTGGATGAGGGGCAGGGTGGGGCCGCCCTCGGCGAGGTCGTCGCCGACGTTCTTGCCGATGGCGGCGGTCGAGCCGCAGAAGTCGAGGACGTCGTCCACCAGCTGGTAGGCCGCCCCGAAGGCCGCCCCGAAGGCCGCCATGCGCTCCTCGTCGTCCCGGCTCCGGCCCGCGAGCACCGGCCCCACCCTGGCCGCCGCCTCGAACAGCTTGCCGGTCTTGCGCCGCACGATCTCGAAGTAGCGCTCTTCGGTGGCGCCGGGGTCGCCGCGGGTGGCGAGCTGCAGCACCTCGCCCTCGGCGATGGCGTTCGTGGTATCGGCCATGATCGCCATGACTCGCTCGCTCCCCACACCCACCATGCGCTGGAACGCCCGCGAGTACAGGAAGTCGCCGACCAGCACGCTCGCCTTGTTGCCCCAGATCGCGTTGGCGGTGCGGTGCCCCCGGCGCAAGGTGGACTCGTCCACCACGTCGTCGTGCAGCAGGGTCGCGGTGTGGATGCACTCGACCACTGCGGCCATCTCGACGTGGGCGGTGCCCCGGTAGCCGAAGAGGTGCGCCCCGAGCAGGGTCAGGAGGGGGCGGAGCCGCTTGCCCTCCTGCGAGACGAGATGGCTCCCGACCTCGCCGACGAGCGGCACCTTCGATTCGAGGAGCCCCGCGATGCGGGCGTCCAGGAGCGCGAGGTCGTCCGCCACCGTGCGGCGGATCGCGGCGAGGCGCTCCGGGGGCGCGGGCGTCCGCGTCCCGGACCCGGACGGTCCGGACGCTTCGGCGGCTTCCCTTCGCGGCGCGCGCAGCCGCTCGGGTTTCGAGGCAGGGATCATCGCAGGTTGAGCCCGGTACGGTGTGCGCATAGAATATCGCACTCGCGGCGGGGCTCCGGCCCCGTTCCCGGCTTTATCGGTTCACGCCGCGTCCGGCGCACGGGCGGGCAGGGGGGTGTGCGATGCACGCGGTCATCGAGACCGGCGGCAAGCAGTACCGGGTGGAGTCCGGCAGCCGTATCCGAGTGGAGCGGCTGACGGCCGAAGAGGGCGAGGTGGTCGAGTTCGACCGGGTGCTGCTCGTCGGCGACGGCGAGAGCGCGGTCGCGGGCACGCCCTGCGTGGAAGGCGGCAAGGTGTCGGCCACCGTCCTCACCCACGGGCGCGGGCGCAAGATCAAGGTCGTCAAGTTCAAGCGCCGCAAGGGCTACATGCGCACCCGCGGCCACCGGCAGGCGTACACCGAGATCGAGATCAAGGACATCGCGGCGGGCTGACGACCCGCGGGGAGACCATACGATGGCGCACAAGAAAGCGGGCGGGAGCAGCCGGAACGGGCGCGACTCCCATTCCAAGCGGCTCGGCATCAAGCGTTACGGCGGGGAGCAGGTGCGGGCCGGCAACATCATCGTGCGTCAGCGCGGCACCCGCTTCCACCCCGGCGAGAACGTGGGCTGCGGCCGTGACCACACCCTGTACGCGACCGCCGACGGGCAGGTGGCGTACCACCGGGGCGGCCCCCGCAACCGCCGCTACGTGAGCGTACAGCCGGCCTGAGGGCCGAGGGCCCGTCTCCGCGGGACGGCGCGGGCCCGCCACCCGGCCCGTCCCGTCCGCACCCCCGCCCGGCGCTCCCTCGGGCTTCGTGATGAAGTTCGTCGACGAAGTGACGATCCGCGTCGAGGCGGGCGGCGGCGGCGACGGCTGCGCGAGCTTCCGGCGCGAGAAGTTCGTGCCCCGGGGCGGGCCGGACGGCGGCGACGGGGGCGACGGGGGCAGCGTGGTGCTCGCGGCCGACCCCGGCCTCAACACGCTCGTGGACTTCCGCCACCGGCGGCGCTTCCGCGCGGAGCGGGGGGAGAACGGCCGGGGGCGCGATTGCCGGGGCGCGAACGGGGCGGACCTGGTCCTCGGCGTACCCGCCGGCACCGAGGTCTTCGCGGTGGAGACGGACGAGCGGATCGGCGGGCTGCTGACCCCGGGCGAGCGCCTCGAGGTGGCGCGGGGCGGCCGCCACGGGGTCGGCAACGCGCGCTTCAAGTCCAGCACCAACCGGGCGCCGCGCCGCTTCACCAAGGGCGCCCCCGGCGAGGCGCGCGAGCTTCGCCTCGAGCTCCTGCTGCTGGCCGACGTGGGTCTCCTCGGCTTCCCCAACGCCGGCAAGTCCACCTTGCTGCGCGCGGTGTCGGCGGCCCGTCCGCGGGTGGCCGGCTACCCGTTCACCACCTTGCACCCGCAGCTCGGCGTGGTCGGGGTGGACCCCCTGCGGAGCTTCGTCCTCGCCGACATCCCGGGCATCATCGAGGGCGCGGCGGCGGGGGCGGGCCTCGGCCTGCGCTTCCTGCGCCACCTGCTGCGCACCCGGCTGCTGCTGCACCTCGTGGATGCGTCCGAGGGGGCCGCGGCGGCCGTCGCGCGGGCGCACACCCTGGTCGCCGAGCTCGGCCGCTACCGGTCCGAGCTGGCGGCGCGCGAACGCTGGCTGGTCCTCAACAAGATGGACCTGGTGCCGGCCGCCGGGCGCGCGGCGCTCCGCGACGCGGTGGCGGCCGAGCTCGGCGAGCCGGTCTACGCGGTGCAGGCCATCTCCGGAGACGGGTGCCGGGCGCTCTGCGGGGCGGTCATGACGTGGCTCGAGGAGCATCCGGAGCGGGCGGCGTGAGCCGGATCGTGGTCAAGATCGGCAGCGCGCTCCTCACCGACGAGGGGCGGGGCCTCGACCAGGCCGCCATCGGGGGCTGGGCGGCCCAGACCGCGGTCAACCTCGGCCGCGGGCACCGGGTGGTGGTGGTGTCTTCGGGCTCCATCGCCGAAGGGGTCCGGCGGCTCGGATGGACGCGCCGGCCGGATACCCTGCACGAGCAGCAGGCCGCCGCCGCGGTGGGGCAGATGGGGCTGGTGCAGGCGTGGGAGCGGGGGTTCGAGGCGCACGGCCTGCGCACCGCGCAGCTGCTGCTGACGCACGACGACATCGCCCACCGCAGGCGCTACCTGAACGCGCGCACGAGCCTTCGCACGCTGCTCGACCTCGGGGTGGTCCCGGTCGTGAACGAGAACGACAGCGTCGCCACGGACGAGATCCGGCTGGGCGACAACGACACCCTGGCCGGGCTGGTGGCGAACCTGATGGAGGCCGACGAGCTGCACATCCTGACGGACCGCGACGCGCTCTACACTGCCGACCCGGCGCGCGACCCGCTCGCCACCCCGGTGCGCCGGGCGAGCTCCGAGGACCCCGCCCTGGACGCGATGGCCGGCCCCGGCGGGGGGCTCGGGCGGGGGGGGATGTTCACCAAGCTCGCGGCGGCGCGGCTCGCGGCGCGCTCGGGCACCGCTACCGTGATCGCGTCCGGGCGCGAGCCCGAGGTGCTGGTCCGCCTCGCCGCCGGCGAGGAGCTCGGCACGCGGCTCGACCCGGGCGCGGCCCCGCTCGCCGCCCGCAAGCGCTGGCTCGCGGGGCAGGTCCAGGTCGCGGGCCGCTTCGTCATCGACGACGGGGCGGCGCGGGTGCTGCGCGAGTCCGGGCGCAGCCTGCTGCCGGTGGGGGTGACGAAGGTGGAGGGCCGCTTCGGGCGCGGCGCGATCGTGGCCTGCGTGGACGGCGAGGGGCGGGAGGTGGCGCGGGGGCTCGCCAACTACGGCGCGGACGAGGCGCGCGCCATCATGGGTGGGCCGAGCGATGCGATCGCGTCACGGCTCGGCTACACGCGCGAGCCCGAGCTCATCCACCGCGACGACCTGGTGCTGATCGATGCGTCGTGAGGGGCGTCGCGAGGGCCGCGCGCCGGCCTCAGGCCATGGCGCGGATGCGGGCGTTCAGCCGTTTCTTGTGCCGGGCCGCCTTGTTCTTGTGGATGAGCCCCTGTCCGGCGGCGCGGTCGACGACGGGGACGGCCTCGCGGTACGCGGCCGCCGCCGCCTCCCGGTCGTTGGAGCGGATGGCGTAGAGCACCTTCTTGACGTAGGTCCTGAGCCGGGAGCGGGCGCCCTGGTTGTGCCGGCGCCGCTTCTCGTGCTGGCGGATCCGCTTCTTCGCTTGCGATGAGTTGGCCACGACGGGTAGGAAGTTCCTTGCAATCCGGATCGGACGAAGCATTATCCCCCGACCGCGCACCGGCGATCAATCCCCCGGCGCGAAACCTGTTCCGCTCGGTGCTCTCGACCGGGGGCGGCACCCTGGTGTCGCGGGTGCTCGGGCTCGTGCGCGACGTGGTGATCGCCGCCGCGTTCGGGGCGGGCACGGGCACGGACGCGTTCTTCGTCGCCTTCCGCATCCCGAACTTCCTGCGCCGCCTGTTCGCCGAAGGTGCGTTCTCGCAGGCGTTCGTGCCGGTGCTGAGCGAGTACCGCGCGGGGCGGAGCGAGGACGAGGTCCGCGACCTCGTGAGCCACGTGGCGGGGACCTTGGGCGTGGTGCTCCTCGTGGTGACCGCCGCCGGGGTCCTCGCCGCGCCCATGCTGGTGTACGCGTTCGCGCCCGGCTTCGCGGACGAGCCCGGCAAGGCCGCGCTCACCGCGGCCTTGCTGCAGCTGACCTTCCCCTACCTGCTGTTCGTCTCCCTGACCGCGTTCGCGGGCGGCATCCTCAACGCGTGGGGGCGGTTCGCGGTGCCCGCCGTCACCCCCGCCCTGCTCAACCTCGCGCTCATCGGAGGCGCCATCTGGCTCGCCCCGCGGCTCGCCGAGCCGGTCACGGCCCTCGCCTGGGGGGTGCTCGCCGGAGGCGCCGCGCAGCTCGCGTTCCAGCTGCCGTTCCTGTGGCGGCTCGGGCTGCTCGTGCGCCCGCGGCTGCGGCGCGCGCACGAGGGGGTGCGCCGCATCCTCAGGCTCATCGTGCCCGCCCTCACCGGCGTGTCGGTGGTCCAGGTCAACCTGCTGGTGGACACGCTCATCGCCTCGTTCCTCGTGACCGGCAGCGTGTCGTGGCTCTACTACTCCGACCGGCTGATGGAGTTCCCGCTCGGGGTGTTCGGCATCGCGCTCGCCACGGTCATCCTGCCGAGCCTCTCGGCCCGCCGCGCCGAAGGCGACGCGCGCCAGTTCGACGCCACGCTCGACTGGGCCCTCCGGCTCACGGTGGTCATCGCCGTCCCGGCCACCCTCGGGCTCGCGCTCCTCGCCGTGCCGATGCTCTCCACCGTCTTCCAGCACGGGGCGTTCGGGGAGTACGGGGTGCGGATGGCGTCGCTCAGCCTCGCCGCATACGCGCTCGGCCTCGCGGCGTTCATCGGGGTGAAGGTGCTCGCGGCAGGCTTCTACGCCGCGCAGGAGATGCGCGCGCCGGTGCGCATCGCGGTCGTCGCCATGGTCTCGAACGTGGTGCTCAACCTCGCGCTCGTGGGTCCGCTCGCGCACGCCGGGCTCGCGCTCGCGACCTCCCTCGCGGCGTGGCTGAACGCCGGGCTGCTGTTGCGGGGCCTGCGCGCGCGCGGCATGTACCGGCCGGGGCCGGGCTGGGGGCGGCTGCTCGCGCAGGCGGGTTTCGCCGCCGCGGTGCTGGTCGCGGTGCTGCTGTGGCTGCGCGGCTCGCCGGCCGACTGGGCGGCGCGCGATGCGTTCACGCGCGCCGCCTGGCTCGCGGGCCTGGTCGCGGTGGGCGCCGGGGCGTGGTTCGCGGCGCTCGCCGCGGTCGGGGTGCGCCCGCGCCAGCTCCTGCGCCCGGCGGCGGCTGCGGAACCCCCGTCCGTATAATCCCGGCGTGTCCTCCTTCGCCCCCGCCGCCGCCGTCGTCCCCGCTGCCGCCGCTGCCGTCTGGGCACCGCCGGCCGCCGTCCCGCGTGGCCGAGCCGTGCGCCGCCCGTGCGCCGGGCCGGCGTTTCGGAGCACGGCGTCTTGGAGCTGATCCGGGGCCTGCACAACCTGCGCCCCCGCCACCGGGGGTGCGTGCTCACCATCGGCGTGTTCGACGGGGTGCACGTCGGGCACCGGGGGCTGCTGGAGCGCCTGGCCCTGCTCGGGGAGGACTTCAACCTGCCCTCGGCGCTGATGGTGTTCGAGCCGCAACCCCAGGAAGTGCTCGACTACCTGGTGACCCCGGCGCGGCTCACGGCCTTCCGCGAGAAGATGCTGGCCCTGCGTTCGAGCCCCGTGGACCGGGTGCTGTGCGTGCGCTTCGACCAGGCCTTCGCCGCCATCACGGCGCGGGCGTTCGTCGAGGACCTGTTGGTCGGCAAGCTCGGGGTGCGCCATCTCGTGGTCGGGGACGACTTCCGCTTCGGATACCAGGCGGAGGGCGACATCGCGCTGCTGCGCGAGGCCGCGCGCCGGCACGGGTTCGAGGTCCATCGACGCGATACGTACCGCATCGAGGGCGACCGGGTGAGCAGCACCCGCATCCGCAACCTGCTCGCCGTCGGCTGGTGCGATGCGGCCGTGCCCTTGCTCGGGCGCCGCTTCGCCATCTGCGGCCGGGTGCGCCAGGGGCGCCGCCTCGGCGCGAGCATCGGCTTCCCGACCGCGAACCTCTCGCTGCGCCGCCCCGTGTCGCCGATCTCCGGGGTGTTCAACGTGTACGTGCGGTTCGCGGGGGAGGAGGGGGCGGCGGCGCACCCCGGGGTCGCGAACGTCGGGGTGCGCCCGACCGTGGACGGGAGCGAGCGGCTGCTCGAGGTGCACCTGCTCGACTTCTCAGGCGACCTCTACGGCCGTTACGCCGAGGTGGAGTTCTTCTCGCGGGTGCGCGAGGAGCGGCGCTTCGAGTCGGTCGATGCCCTGCGCGCCCAGATCGGACGCGACGTGCAGAGCGCCCGCGAGTTCTTCGCCGCCCGGCCGCCGCCGGGTGAGGCGGCTGAGGCGGCGGCGCCGGCGCCGGGCTGAGGGCCGGAACGATGGCCGCATGGTGGAGAGGGGGCCGGAGCAGGCTCGCGAAGCAGCTCTGGTGGGCCGTGGCGGTGGCGGGGCTCGACCAGGCGGCCAAGGCCTGGGCGGTGGCCGTCATCGACCGCCCGATCGCCGTGCTGCCGTTCCTGGACCTGGTGCTGGTGCGCAACCCCGGGGCCGCGTTCGCCTTCCTGGCCGAGGCGGGCGGGTGGCAGCGCTGGGTGCTGGTCGGGGTGGCGATCGTGATCGGGGCGTTCATCGTCATCTGGATGCAGCGCGTGCCGCGGGGCGCACGGCTGGTTCCCACCGCGCTCGTGCTGGTGCTGGGGGGGGCGGTGGGGAACCTGCTGGACCGGGTGTTGCGCGGGGCGGTCGTCGATTTCGTGGACCTCCACTACGGGCGGTATCATTGGCCCGCGTTCAACGTGGCCGACGCCGCGATCACGGTGGGGTTCGTCATCCTCGTGTACGTCTCGTTCCGCGCTTCGGCGTTCACCGGCGGCCGGCGGTGAGGCGGTGAGGCGGCGATGAAGATCGAGCTCGCGAGTCCGCGCGGGTTCTGCGCCGGGGTGGACCGGGCGGTCGAGCTCGTCGAGCGCGCGCTCGAGAAGTTCGGGCCGCCGGTGCACGTGCGCCACGAGATCGTGCACAACCGCACGGTGGTCGAGGGGCTGCGCGCGCGGGGCGCGGTGTTCGTCGAGGAGCTGCACGAGGTCCCGGACGGCGGGCTCGTCGTCTTCAGCGCGCACGGCGTCTCGAAGGCGGTGCGGGCCGAGGCCGAGGCGCGCGGGCTGCGGGTCCTCGACGCGACGTGCCCGCTGGTGACCAAGGTGCACCTGCAGGCCGTGCGGCACCGGCGGGCGGGGCGCGAGTGCGTGCTCATCGGCCACGCCGGGCACCCGGAGGTCGAGGGCACCCTGGGGCAGGCGGACGGCGGCATGCATCTCGTCCAGTCGGTGGAGGACGTGGCGGGCCTCGAGCCGGCCGACCCCGGGCGGCTCGGGTTCGTGACCCAGACGACGCTCTCGGTGGACGACACGGCGGCCATCGTCGCCGCGCTGCGCGCCCGCTTTCCCGCCGTCGAGGGGCCGAAGCAGGACGACATCTGCTACGCCACCCAGAACCGCCAGGACGCGGTGAAGCGCCTCGCCCCGCGGTGCGACGTGTTCGTGGTGGTCGGCTCGCGCAACAGCTCGAACTCGAACCGCCTGCGCGAGCTGGCCGAGACGCGGGGCGTGCCGGCCCATCTGGTGGACCGGGCGCAGGACCTCGACCCGGCGTGGTTCGAGGGGGCGGAGCGGGTGGGAGTCACCGCCGGCGCGTCGGCGCCCGAGGCGCTGGTCGAGGAGATCGTGGCCGCCATCGAAGGGTGGGGCGGGGAGCGGGTGCCCGAGCGCGCCCCGCGCCGCGAGCAGGTCGTGTTCTCGCTCCCGAAGGAGCTGCGCGCGTAGCGCCGCGCCGTGCCGCATCGCACCGCCGTCCCTGCCGTCGTGAATCGGGGCCGTCGACCATGACCCGCGAGCGCCTCAACTTCCTGTTCCTGAACGTCGGGCACTTCCTCGACCACTTCTTCATGCTGATCTTCGCGACGGTGGCCGCGTTGCGGCTCGCCGAAGAGTGGGGCATGAGCTACGCGGCGCTCATCCCCTATGCGACCCCGGGGTTCGTCGCCTTCGGGCTCGGCGCGATCCCGGCGGGGTGGCTTGCGGACAAGTGGAGCCGGGAGGGGATGATGGCCATCTTCTTCGTCGGCATCGGGGCGAGCTCGATCGTGACGGCGCTCGCGGGCTCGCCGCTGGAGATCGCGCTGGGTCTGTTCGGCATCGGCATATTCGCCGCGATCTACCACCCGGTCGGGCTTGCGATGGTCGTACAGGGGCGCGAGAAGACCGGCGTGCCGCTTGCGATCAACGGCGTCTTCGGCAACCTCGGGGTGGCGGCGGCGGCGCTCCTCACCGGCTACCTCATCGACACTGCGGGCTGGCGCCAGGCCTTCGTGCTGCCCGGTGCGATCTCCATCGCGCTCGGGGTCGTGTACGCGGCGTTCGTGTGGTCGGGCGGCCGGGAGGAGCGGCGGGCGGCGCAGGC